>NZ_JAHWIW010000014.1:0-134975 GCF_025377065.1 Pseudomonas sp. HD6422
ACGACCGCGACATTAACGCGGCGAGGAACATTCTCGCGGTCGGGCATGGCCGTCTACCTGTAGGAATCCCCGTCCTTATAGGGCGGGGAGGATGTCAAGGCAACACTCCTTCGACTTCCCCGTTCTGCTTGCGGGTCTAGCCACCGGAAGCAGGGCGCGGGTGCATCACCGCCCGCTGACGCTCTTGCTGGAGAAACTTCATGATGATCGGCGCGACGGCCTCGGCGCGGGTAATCAGGAACAAATGACCGTCGTCGATAATATGTAGCTGGGCGTTGGGAATTCGCCAGGCCAGCAGGCGCATGTTGATCAAGGGAATCAGCGGGTCGTCGTCGCCTGCCAGCACCAGGGTCGGTTGGCGGATCTTGTGCAGCCAATGGATGCTGGTCCAGCCAAGGCCGGCGAACAGCTGCCAGTAATAGCCCATCTTGCCGCCCGAGCGGACCTTGGCTGCATGGTGCAGGGCCAGGTCCGGGTCACGGCGAAAGGCGCCACCGTAGATCAGCGGCGCGATGCGGATGACATGCGATGGCTGCACGTAGCGCCGCGGGCTAGCCATCATCCACAGTACCTTGGGCTTGCCCGGCACCATGAAGGCCCCGGCGGCGGTGGCGGCCAGCACCAGCTTCTTGCAGCGCTCGGGATAGTCGTGGGCGAACTGCTGAGCCAGGGCGCCGCCCCAGGACACCCCGACGGCATCGACCTGGCCGTAGTCGAGGTAGTCGAGCATGCGCGCGGTGAGCTTGGCCAAGCCCGGAAAGCGATAGGGATGGCGTGGTGTCGATGAGCCACCGACCCCCGGCACATCGAATGCGATGACCTCTAGATCAGGGTCGAGCGCTTCGATGAAGGGAAACACCAACTCCAGGTTGGCGCCGATACCATTGAAGATCAGCAGTGGCGTCAGGTGGGGCTTGCCGGGACGTACGGCGGTGCGAATGGATTGGCCATCCAGTTCGACGGTCCTGAAAACATAGGGTTGCGGCATGCACATGACTCTGTGTTGGGTAAAGCGCCGTGGCGCCGTTAGGCCACCACGGCGGCAAGGCTCAACGTTCGTGAACGTAGGTCCCTGGCGCGGACTCGCCGACGGTATAGGTGCGGTTACCCAAACGTGTCGGCGCTTTCTTCAGCTCACCGGCGCGTTCGCTCAGCCAGGCCTGCCAGTGCAGCCACCAGGAGTCGACGTGCTTGACGGCGTTCTCCTGCCAGGCCATCGGGTCGCCTGGGCGGTCGACGCCGGTCATGAAGCGTGCCTTGGGGTTGCCTGGCGGGTTGAGGATGCTCTGGATGTGACCGCTGTTGGACAGCACGAACTCGATCTTGCCGCCAAACAGGTGTGCTGAGCGATAGCACGACGGCCACGGGGTGATGTGGTCGTTGGTGCCGGCCACGCTATAGATGTCGCATTGCACCTGCTTCAGGTCGATGGCGGTGCCGCAGACTTCCAGCGCGTTGGCACGGGTCAGCGGGTTGCTCTTGAACATCTCGATCAGGTCGCCGTGGAAAGCGGCGGGCAGGCGCGTAGTGTCGTTGTTCCAGAACAGGATATCGAACACCGGTGGTTCGTTGCCCAGCAGATAGTTGTTGACCCAGTAGTTCCAGATCAGGTCATTGGGCCGCATCCAGGCGAACACCTTGGCCATGTCGCTGCCTTCCAGGACGCCGGCCTGGTAAGAGTGGCGTTTGGCCGCTTCCAAGGTCTGTTCATCGACGAACAGTGCCACCTCGGTGTCGATCGTGGTATCGAGCACGCTCACCAGCAAGGTCAGGGCGTTGACCTTGTTCTCGCCCAGGGCGGCGTAGTGGCCGACCAGTGCGGTGCAGGTGATGCCGCCCGAGCATGCGCCGAGGATGTTCAGGTCCTTGCTGCCGGTGATCGCCAGCACGGCATCGACTGCCTCCTTGAGGGCATCGATGTAGGTCGACAGACCCCATTCCCGCTGGGCTTTGGTTGGGTTGCGCCAGCTGATCATGAAGGTCTGCTGGCTGGAGCGCAGACAAAAGCGCGTCAGGCTTTTTTCCGGGCTCAGGTCGAAGACATAGAACTTGTTGATTTGCGGTGGCACCACCAACAAGGGGCGCGAATGCACTTGTTCGGTGATCGGTCGATACTGGATCAGCTCCAGCACGTCGTTGCGGAACACCACCGAACCTTCACTGGTGCCCAGGTTCTTGCCGACCTCGAAGGCATCCATGTTCACCTGGCTGGGCATGCCACCGTTGTTGACCAGGTCCTTGGCCAGGTTGGACAGGCCATCGAGCAGGCTCTTGCCACCGGTCTCGAAGAAGCGCTTGACGGCGGCCGGGTTGGACAAGGTATTGGTCGGCGCCAAGGCTTCGGTCATCAGATTGATGACGAACTGGCCACGGCTGATGTCCTGGGGCGGTAGGTCGCTATTGCCAATCCAGTCATGCAGTTCCTTGCGCCAGGCCAGGTAGGTCTGCAGGTAGCGGCGGTACAGAGGGTTGTGTGCCCACGCCGGGTCGCTGAAACGGCGGTCGTCGCCGGCAGGCTGCAGGCTCGACTTGCCCAGCAGCACGTTTTTCAGCTCTATGCCGAAATGCGCCGCGTGCTTGGCACTCAAGAGGGGCTGGCGTACGGCCTGACGCAGCACGGTGCGTGCCGAGCTGAGCAGGTCCTTGCGGCGGATGCCGATGATCGGGTTCAGGCCGAGAGTGTTCGCCGAGGCCTGCCGCTGCAACTCATCGTTGTTCTTGTTACTCATCTACGACGCTCCGTTGTCCTGAGACGAGTACCGGTCGTTCTGCCCGGTACTGCTACTCGGGTTACCAGTGATAAGAAACAGCGGTGTTACTGAGGATTCCGTACAGGACGGCAGGTGATTCCAGTTCCATTGGTTACCCGACTTTGCTCGAATGCGCAAGACTGCCTGTCTGTAAGGCATTCAAACAAATGGCATTAGAAAATGCGCTCTAAATTGAGAAACTGTTGTTTCAGAGCATCAGTTTGACGACCGATTCGGACGGATCGCGGGCCTTTCCGGCCTTGTGTAGTTCGTCGAGGTATTCGGCCCACAACTGTTCCTGGCGCAGGCACAACTGTTCGAGGTATTCCCAGGTGAACAGGCCGCTGTCGTGGCCATCATCGAAGGTCAGCTTGAGCGCGTACTGGCCGGCTGGCTCCAGGCCGCTGAGGCCGACGTTGAGCTTGCCGTATTGCAGGATCGGGTTGCCGTGGCCCTGGACCTCGGCGGAGGGAGAGTGCACGCGCAGGAATTCGGCGGGCAAGTGGTACACCTCGCCGGGGGCGTAGGTCAGCGTGAGGGTTTTCGAGGCTTTGTGCAGGTTGATGGCGGTGGGCAGGCGGGCCATGGGGATCTCTCCTGAGCGTCAAGCTACAAGCTTCAAGCTACAGGAAGTGATATTCAAGCGACCGTGAACATTTTTTGGAATCGAAGCGCTGCAAGCGACGCAGCCCAGCTTGTCGCTTGCAGCTCGCAGCTTGCCGCTTACAGGATGTAACGCGACAGGTCTTCGTTCTGCGCCAGTTCACCCAGGTGGCCGTTGACGTAGGCGGCATCGATGCGGATCGGTGCTTCATCGTGGGCGCTGGCCAGGTCACCGGCACTGAACGACACCTCTTCGAGCAGGCGCTCGAGCAGGGTGTGCAGGCGGCGGGCACCGATGTTCTCGGTCTTTTCGTTGACCTGATAGGCGATTTCGGCCAGACGCTTGATGCCATCCTCGGCGAATTCGATGTTCAGGCCTTCGGTCTTGAGCAAGGCCTGGTACTGTTCGGTCAGCGAGGCGTGCGGCTCTTGCAGGATGCGCTCGAAGTCTTCCGGAGTCAGGGCCTTGAGCTCGACGCGGATCGGCAGGCGACCTTGCAGTTCGGGCACCAGGTCGCTCGGCTTGCTCAGGTGGAAAGCACCCGAAGCGATGAACAGGATGTGGTCGGTCTTGACCATGCCCAGCTTGGTGTTGACCGTGCAGCCTTCGATCAGTGGCAGCAGGTCACGCTGAACGCCCTCGCGGGAGACATCGGCGCCGCCGACGTTGCCACGCTTGGCCACCTTGTCGATCTCGTCGATGAACACGATGCCATGCTGCTCGACCGCTTCCAGGGCCTTGGCCTTGAGCTCCTCGTCGTTGACCAGGCGGCTGGCTTCTTCGTCGCGGACCATCTTCAGCGCATCCTTGACCTTGAGCTTGCGCGCCTTGCGCTTGCCCTTGCCCATGTTGGCGAACAGGCTCTGCAGCTGGTTGGTCATCTCTTCCATGCCGGGTGGCGCGGCGATCTCGACGCCGACGTTGTCGGCGACTTCGATTTCGATTTCCTTGTCGTCCAGCTGGCCTTCGCGCAGACGCTTGCGGAACAGCTGGCGGGTGTTGGAGTCGGTGCTGGTCTGCGCGGCTTCCTCGCTGAAGCTGCTGACCCGGGCCTGGGGCAGCAGGGCGTCGAGGATGCGGTCCTCGGCGGCGTCTTCGGCGCGGTGGCGCACGCGGATGATTTCCTGCTCACGCAGCATCTTCAGCGCTGCGTCGGCCAGATCGCGGATGATCGACTCGACGTCGCGACCGACGTAGCCGACTTCGGTGAACTTGGTCGCTTCGACCTTGAGGAAAGGTGCGTTGGCCAGTTTGGCCAGGCGACGGGCGATCTCGGTCTTGCCGACACCGGTGGGGCCGATCATCAGGATGTTCTTGGGGGTCACCTCGGCGCGCAGCTCGACGGGAAGCTGCATGCGCCGCCAGCGGTTGCGCAGGGCGATGGCCACGGCGCGCTTGGCGTCATCCTGGCCGATGATGTGGCGGTTGAGTTCGTGGACGATCTCGCGGGGGGTCATGGACATGATGAAAATGGTCCTCGAGCGGAGTATTCAGTGTGGAAAAGTCCCGCTGCGAGCGGGACGCCAAAACAACTGATTTACTCGGCCAGGTCCTGCTCCTCGATGGTCAGGTTGTGGTTGGTGAACACGCAGATGTCACCAGCGATGTTCAGGGCGGTTTCGGCGATTTCCCGAGCCGAGAGATCGGTCTTGTTCAAAAGGGCGCGGGCCGCGGCCTGGGCGTAAGCGCCACCGGAACCCATGGCGATCAGGCCGTCCTCGGGCTCGACCACGTCACCGTTGCCGGTGATGATCAGCGAGGCGTCCTTGTTGGCCACTGCCAGCATGGCTTCCAGACGGCTCAGGGAACGGTCGGTACGCCATTCCTTGGCCAGTTCGACGGCGGCACGGATCAGGTGGCCCTGGTGTTTCTCGAGCTGTCCTTCGAAACGTTCGAACAGGGTGAAGGCGTCGGCGGTGGCACCGGCGAAACCGGCGATGACCTGGCCGTGGTACAGGCGACGGACCTTCTTGGCGTTGCCTTTCATCACGGTGTTGCCGAGGGATACCTGGCCGTCGCCGCCCATGACGACTTTGCCGTTACGGCGGACAGAAACGATGGTGGTCAAGGGAGAGTCTCCACGCAGCGGGGCGAAAATGCCTGATGCAGACTCATATGGGGGGAGGGGGGAAGAGTTTCAAGCTTCAAGCTGCAAGCACCAAGAAAAAGCAGATCGGCGGGACCGGCTTCTTCTTGCGGCTTGCAGCTTGCCGCTTCCCTTCAAGCCTCGTGGCAGATGTGCCCATCGACCAAGGTATAGCGCACCGCGCCCGGTAGGCAGTGGCCGATGAACGGGCAGTTCTCGCCGCGTGACAGCCAGCGTTCGCCGGCCACGGTGGACGCTTTGGCATCGAACAGCACCAGATCGGCCGGGCCGCCGACCTTGAGCTCGCCCGCCGGCAGGCGCATGGCTGCAGCCGGGCCGCTGCTAAGGCGGGCCAGCAGGGTCGGCAGGTCGAGCAGGCCGTCCTCGACCAGGGTCATGGCCAGCGGCAGTAGCAGCTCGACACTGCTGATGCCAGGCTCGGTGGCGCCGAACGGCGCTAGCTTGGCATCGCGCTCGTGGGGCTGGTGATGGCTGGCGATCGCCTGGATCACACCTGACTTCACCGCTTCGCGCAAGCCGTCACGGTCGGCAGCGGTGCGCAGTGGCGGTTGCACGTGGTACAGGCTGGAGAACTCACGCAGCGACTCGTCGGTGAGAATCAACTGATACAGCGCCACGTCGGCGGTCACAGGCAGGCCCAGTTCCTGGGCCTGGGCGATCAGCCGTGCGCCGCGGGCGCTGGTGATCTGGGTGAAATGCGCGCGGACGCCGGTTTGTTCGACCAGCAGCAGATTGCGCGCCAAGGCCACGGTTTCGGCGGTTTCGGGGATGCCCGGCAAGCCGAGGAAGCTGGCCATGGCGCCTTCGTGGGCCAGGCCACCCTGGGCCAGGTCGCGGTCCTGGGAGTGGAACACCACGGTCAGGTCGAACGTGGCGGCGTACTCCAGGGCCCGGGCCAGGGTGCGGTTGTTGGGGATTTCCTTGAGGCCGTTGCCGAAGGCCACGCAGCCGGTATCGCGCAGGGCTACCAGTTCGGCCAACTGCTCGCCTTCCAGGCCCTTGGTCAGCGCGCCAATCGGGTAGACCTTGCTGTTGCCGGCCTCGCGGGCGCGGTCGAGGATCAGCTCCGCTACCGCCGAGGTGTCCAGGATCGGTTTGGTCTGCGGCGGGCAGCACAGGCTGGTGACACCGCCGGCCACGGCGGCCCGGGTTTCGCTGGCGATGGTGCCCTTGCGGCTGTAGCCGGGCTCGCGCAGCGACACGCCCAGGTCGACCAGGCCGGGGGCGGCGATCAGGCCACTGGCCTCGATCGTGCGATGGGCGCTGAAACCGGCCGGGGCGGCGCCGATAGCGGTAATACGACCGCCATCGAGGTGCAGGTCGGTGACTTGGTCCAGGCCGCTGTTGGGATCGATGACCCGGGCGCCGAGAATACTGATGTTCACTGGGCGTTCTCCTGGTCGAACTGACGTTGTGCGTTTTGCCCGCTCATGGCCATCGACAGTACCGCCATGCGCACGGCGATGCCGTAGGTGACCTGGTTGAGGATCACCGAGTGGGCGCCGTCGGCCACCGCCGATTCGATTTCCACGCCGCGGTTGATCGGGCCGGGGTGCATGACGATGGCATCGGGCTTGGCCGCGGCCAGACGTGCGGTAGTCAGGCCGAACAGGCGGTAGAACTCGCCCTCGCTGGGCAGCAGGCCACCGGCCATGCGCTCACGCTGCAGGCGCAGCATGATCACCACGTCGACATCCTTGAGGCCTTCGGCGAGGTCGGTGAATACCTTCACGCCGTACTGCTCGATGCCGATCGGGATCAGGGTCTTCGGCCCGATCACGCGGATGTCCGGGCAACCCAGTGCCTTGAGCGCCAGCATGTCGGAGCGCGCCACCCGCGAATGCAGAATATCGCCGACGATCGCCACCGATAGATTCTCGAAGCTGCCCTTGTGCCGGCGAATGGTCAGCATGTCCAGCATGCCCTGGGTCGGGTGCGCGTGACGACCGTCACCGCCGTTGATCACAGCTACGTCGGGGCACACGTGCTCGGCGATGAAGTGCGCGGCACCGGAGTCGGAGTGGCGCACGACGAACATGTCGGCGGCCATGGCCTCAAGGTTACGCAAGGTGTCGAACAGGGTCTCGCCCTTGCTGGTCGAGGAGGTCGATACGTTGAGGCTGATCACGTCGGCGGACAGGCGTTGGGCTGCCAGCTCGAAGGTGGTGCGGGTACGGGTCGAGTTCTCGAAGAACACGTTGCACACGGTCTTGCCGCGCAGCAGCGGGACTTTTTTCACGGCCCGGGCGCCGACTTCGAGGAACGAGTCGGCGGTGTCGAGGATCTCGGTGAGCAGTTCGCGGGGCAAACCGTCGAGCGAGAGGAAGTGGCGCAGCTGGCCCTGGTCATTGAGCTGCAGCGGGCGCTTGGCGTCGATTGGCGTCATCGCGGGGGACTCTTTCAAAGGGCGGAGGCAGAAGCGAGGTCCTGGCGCTCGAGTGCGAGCGGCGTGGGGCCGGTCAATTTTACCCGCTCATGGGCAGCCAGCGACAGGGTGGCACCCAGCACATTGGGACGGATCGGCAGCTCGCCGGCGTCCAGGTCGAGCAGGCAGACCAGCGTCACGCTGGCCGGGCGCCCGTAGTCGAACAGCTCGTTGAGCGCGGCGCGGATGGTGCGTCCGCTCATCAGTACGTCATCGACCAGCACCAGGTGCTGGCCTTCCACCTCGAACGGCAGTTCCGAAGGTTGTACCTGCGGGTGCAAACCGTTCTGGCTGAAGTCGTCACGGTAGAACGATACGTCGAGCACGCCCATCGGGCTGCTGTCGGCCATCTCCTGCTGCAGGGCCTGGGCGACCCAGACGCCGCCGGTGCGGATGCCTATATAGCGGGGTTCGCCGATGCCGCGGCGGGCCAGGTGGGCGCGAAGGTCGACGGCCATCTGCCGGATCAGCTCGGCGGGATTGGGTAGGCTCATTGCGTGCGGGCTCCAGTAAGTGGTCGCGCGCCGGGGTGGCCCGGCGCCAGCGGATTAAGTATTGGCCTCCAACCAGCCCTGCAGCAGCAGGGCGGCGGCGATGGCATCGACCGGATTGTCGCGATAGCTGCCGCGCTGGCCGCCCCGGGCCAGGCGTTCGCCCTTGGCCTCGAAGGTGGTCAGGCGTTCGTCGTGGGTATGTACCGGCAGGTTGAAGCGGCCGTTGAGGCGGCGGGCGAACTTTTCGGCGCGGGCGCTCATTTCGCTGGGAGTGCCGTCCATGTTCAGCGGCAGCCCGACGACGATGGCGTCGGGTTTCCATTCAGCGATGAGTTTTTCCACCTGGGCCCAGTCGGGCACGCCGTTCTGGGCCTTGAGCGTGCACAGCTCACGGGCCTGGCCGGTGACCACCTGGCCGACGGCCACGCCAATCTGTTTGCTGCCATAGTCGAAGCCCAGCAGTAGGCGCAGTTCGGCCATCAGGCGTGACCTGCCTGGCTGGTCAGCAGGCTCAGATTGATGCCCAGACTGGCGGCGGCGGCGTCGAGGCGGCGGTCGCTGGCCAGGTCGAAGATGATCTCGGGGTCGAACGGGCAGTTGAGCCAGGCGTTGTCGGCCAGCTCAGCCTCCAGCTGGCCGGCTTCCCAACCGGCGTAGCCGAGGGTGATCAGGCTCTGCTTGGGGCCTACGCCTTCGGCGATGGCGAACAGCACGTCCTGGGAGGTCGACAGCGACAGGCCCTGTAGCTCGATGGTGGCCTGGTAGGAGCACTCGCTGGTGTGCAGCACGAAACCACGATCGGTCTGCACCGGGCCTCCCTGGTAGATCGGCACTTGCAAGGTGCCGACCGGCGGTGCTTCGTCCGGACGCAACTGCTCGAGAATATCGCCGAGATTCAGTTCCTGGGGACGATTGATTACCAGGCCCATGGCGCCATTGGCGTTGTGCTCGACGATGTACGTGAGGGTCTGGGCGAAGTTCGGATCGGCCATGTGCGGCATGGCGATCAGGAACTGATGCTTGAGATAGCTCGGCGTGAGGGTTTTCATGGGAGATAGTGTGGCGCCAGGTGGCGAGGCTGACAAGGTGGTTGTGCGGCGTTCGGCGGGAGGTCTGCGGCGCTCGATCTCTGCCCCACCGCAAACCTCATCCCGAACGCCCCAACCATTCAATCAGTTGCTCGACAACCGGTCCCCCCGGGCAAAGCGCCAGGTGCGGATGATCTCCAGGCGGTCGAACTCGGCCAGGTCCCCGGTGAACGGCGCGAACGGTGCCGCCAGTCGCACGATGCGCTGCGCTGCCTGGTCGAGCACTGGCTGCCCGGACGATTCCAGCACCAGCACCTCGTACAACGAGCCGTCGCGGTTGATCGACACCATCATCCGCAGGTTGCCGTAGATCTGCTGGCGGCGAGCTTCATCCGGGTAGTTCAGGTTGCCCACCCGCTCGACCTTCTTGCGCCACTCTTCCTTGTACCAGGCGCCCTTGTCGCGCATGGTCGAGGCGGCATTGATGCGATGAATGCGCGGGCGTTTGGCATATAGCTGTTGCTCGTTGGAAAGCTCCGCCTCTAGGCTGGCGATCTGGCTGGACAGCTGCGAGCTGTCAAAATCCGGCGTCGCCGCCGGCTTGGGTTGCGGCTTGCTTTCCTTGGGCTTGGTCTCGACCTTGTGCGGTTTCGCCGCCTGGGTCACCACGGCGGATTTCTTCGGCGTTGGCGGCGGAGCGACCTCGGGTCTGGGGGCCGGCGGCGGGGTGACCTTGTTGATCTTGCTGTCCTGGAACGGCGCCACCTCGGTGGTCTTGGGCACTGCCTTCTTCTCCAGCGTGCCGCTACCCTGCTGGTTGTCCTGGGCCTGGAAATCGGCCTTCTCGGGCGGTTTCTCGCTCTTCAAGGTGGCCAGGGTGATGTCCATGGTGTGACGGACCTGCGCCGGCTTGACCACGGCGAAGCCGACGCCAAGGATCAATGCCAGATGCACCAGCGCCGCCAGAAACAAGGTAAAGCCCAGCCGGTCCACCGGGCGAACGCGGGGTGGCAGCAGGTCGGCGGGGATATCGGCAGGCAGCGTCATCGGGTATCCAGCAACCGCAGGGCGGGGCAGTAGCTCAATCGAAAAGGACCGGCATCATACCCCACTCTGCGGTTTTGCTCCGCGTCGGTGGTCAGCGCGCCTGGAGCTTGCGATCAATGGCATCCATCAGCTTGCCACCGATATCGGTGTTGTAGGCGGCGTCGATCTCGCGGATGCAGGTGGGGCTGGTCACGTTGATTTCGGTGAGGTAATCGCCGATCACGTCGAGGCCGACGAACAGCAGGCCCTTCTCGCGCAAGGTCGGGCCGACCTGGGCGGCGATCCAGCGGTCGCGCTCGGTCAGCGGGCGAGCCTCGCCGCGACCGCCGGCAGCCAGGTTGCCGCGGGTCTCGCCGCTGGCCGGGATGCGCGCCAGGCAGTAGTCGACCGGCTCGCCGTCGATCATCAGGATACGTTTGTCGCCGTCGACGATCTGCGGCAGGTAGGCCTGCGCCATGATCTGCTGGCCGCCATGCTGGGTCAGGGTTTCGAGAATCACCGAGAGGTTGGGGTCGCCTGGGCGGTGGCGGAATACCGAGGTGCCGCCCATGCCATCGAGCGGTTTGAGGATCACATCGCCATGGGTGGTCGCGAATTCACGCAGAATGTCGGCGCGGCGGCTGACCAGGGTCGGCGCCATGCACTGCGGGAACTGGGTGGCGAACAGCTTCTCGTTGCAGTCGCGCAAGCTCTGCGGGCGGTTGACCACCAGCACCCCTTCGCGTTCGGCTTGCTCCAGCAGGTAGGTGCTGTAGACGAACTCCATGTCGAAGGGTGGGTCCTTGCGCATGAGGATCGCGTCCAGATCGGCCAGGGCGGCGTCCTGCTCCTCGCCCAGCTCGAACCAGCGTTGCGGGTCGGCGAACACCTTGAGCGGACGCATCTGCGCGCGGGCCTGGCCGGCGCCCAGGTAAAGGTCGCGCTGTTCCATGTAGAACAGGCTCCAGCCACGGGCCTGGGCGGCCAGCAGCATGGCCAGCGAACTGTCCTTCTTGTAGGAGATGGACGCGATGGGGTCCATGACAATGCCGAGGCGAACGCTCATGGGGTGGTTCCTCTTGGCGGCGCACGGCCGCGATCGATCGAAAGAAAAGTGGCTCAGGGTGGCGCCGTGGACGCCTCGGGTCAAGGGGCGCGGCAGATGGAATGGCCCCTCGGAGTGTGCTAAAAATGCAGCTGCAGGCTCTCAACCGCAAGCCTCGAGACAAGGGCCAGCCAAGCCCGGTGTGCTTTTTCTTGCAGATTGTCGCTTGCACCTTGCCGCTTATATCCACTGGTAGGCCTCTATGGAACAACCCCTGAAGGTGATGGTGATCGATGATTCCCGCACGATCCGCCGCACCGCGCAGATGTTGCTCGGCGAAGCGGGCTGCGAAGTGATCACCGCCAGCGATGGTTTCGATGCCCTGGCCAAGATCGTCGACCACCAGCCTCGGATCATCTTCGTCGATGTGCTGATGCCACGCCTGGATGGGTATCAGACCTGCGCCGTGATCAAGCACAACAGTACCTTCAAGGATATCCCGGTGATTCTCCTGTCCTCACGCGATGGCCTGTTCGACAAGGCCCGTGGCCGGGTGGTCGGCGCCGACCGGTTCCTGACCAAGCCCTTCGGCAAGGAAGAGCTGCTCGATGCGATCAGGGCCCACGTACCCGGTTTCGTCGCTCACGAACAACACGCACCCTGACCGCGCCCGCCCTGGCGCGGCCACTTTTTGCCTGATGGGGAAACAGCATGGCCCGAATTCTGATTGTCGACGACTCGCCGACAGAGATGTACCGACTGACCGCATGGCTGGAAAAGCACGGCCACCAAGTGTTCAAGGCCAACAACGGTGCCGACGGCGTGGCCTTGGCCCGCCAGGAGAAACCCGATGCGGTGCTCATGGACATCGTCATGCCTGGCATGAACGGTTTCCAGGCCACCCGCCAATTGAGCAAGGATCCGGAAACCAGCGCCATACCGGTGATCGTGGTCACCACCAAGGACCAGGAAACCGATCGCATCTGGGCCACGCGCCAGGGCGCCCGGGTATTCTTGACCAAACCGGTGGAAGAGGATGCGCTGATCGCCAAGCTCAAAGAGGTGCTGGGCGCTTGACCACCCGCCCCCAAGGCGCGTCGCTGACCGCCTTCGAGCTGTTGCTGGACATCGATCGGCGTTGTCGCCTGCTGGTGGCCGACCAGCCGCCCCAGGACACTCGGATGCAGAGCTGGAGCGGCATTGGTTTTCGTGTCGCCGGACAGTGGTTCGTCGCGCCCATGGGCGAGGTCGCCGAGGTCCTGCGCGAGCCGCGCAGCAGTCGGGTGCCAGGCGTGCAGCCCTGGGTCTGCGGGGTAGCCAACTTGCGTGGGCGATTGCTGCCGGTGATGGACCTGAGCAGTTTCTTCGGCCTTGGTCCGGCGGCGCCGGGCAAGCAGCGGCGGGTGTTGGTACTGGATCACGAAGATTTGTTCGTCGGCCTGCTGGTCGACGAGGTGCTGGGTCTGCAGCACTTCGCCCTCAGCAGCCTTGAGTTATCGCCCCCGCAGCCACTGCTGCGGGCTGCCGCACGCTTCGTCCAGGGCCACTTCGCCCGCGAGCGCAACTGGGCGATCTTCAGCCCCTTCGCCCTGGCCCAGGCCCCGGGCTTTCTCGACGTGGCGCTATAGGACCTACCAACGTGAACAAGCCGGCCCCCACCGTCGTCGCGCCCTCAGGCATGACCCCGCGCACACGCAGCATCGCGCAGATCACCGTATTGTTCGTGATCCTGATCCTGTCGATCATCCTGCTGTTCGCCAACTTCGCCTATCTCAACACCCAGTCCAATCACGACAAGCAGTACATCGGCCATGCCGGCGAACTACGGGTGTTGTCCCAACGCATCGCCAAGAACGCCACCGAGGCGGCAGCCGGCAAGTCTCTGGCGTTCCGCTTGCTGTCCGATGCGCGCAACGATTTCGAGCGGCGCTGGGGCTATCTGCGCGAAGGCGACAAGTCCACGGGCCTGCCGGCGGCGCCGCCTGCGGTTCGTGATGAGATGGAAGCGGTGGGCCGGGACTGGGAGAACCTGCGCAAGAACACCGACACCATTCTCGCCAGCGAACAGACCGTGCTGTCACTGCACCAGGTGGCCGCGACCCTGGCCGAGACGGTGCCGCAGTTGCAGGTCGAGTACGAAAAGGTGGTGGAGATCCTCTTGCAGAGCGGTGCTCCTGCCAGCCAGGTGGCGGTCGCCCAGCGTCAGTTGCTGCTGGCCGAGCGTATTCTCGGCTCGGTCAACACCGTGCTCGCAGGCGATGACAGCGCCGCCCAGGCTGCCGATGCCTTCGGGCGTGACGCCAGCCGCTTCGGTCAGGTGCTCGATGGCATGCTCAACGGCAATGCGGCCATCCAGGTGAGCCGGGTGGCGGATGCCGATGCGCGGGCGCGTCTGAGCGAGATCGCCGAGTTGTTCCAGTTCGTCGCAGGCTCGGTGGACGAGATCCTCGAGACCTCGCCGGAACTGTTCCGCGTGCGTGAGGCGGCCGGCAACATCTTCAGCCTGTCGCAAACCCTGCTCGACGAGGCCTCGCACCTGGCCAACGGCTTCGAGAACCTGGCCGGTGGGCGCACTCTCGACACCGTCGGCGGCTATGCCCTGGGTCTGCTGGCCCTGGCCTCGATCATCCTCATCGGCTTGGTGATGGTGCGCGCCACCCACCGCCAACTGCGCGAAACCGCCGAGAAGAACGAACGCAATCAGCAAGCGATCATGCGCCTGCTCGACGAAATCGAAGAACTGGCCGATGGCGACCTGACGGTGACGGTGTCGGTGACCGAGGACTTCACCGGCGCCATCGCCGACTCGATCAACTACTCGGTCGACCAGTTGCGCGATCTGGTCGCCACCATCAACCACAGTGCCGTGCAGGTCGCCGCCGCCGTGCAGGATACGCAGAACACCGCCCGCCAGTTGGCCAAGGCGTCCGAGCACCAGGCCGAGCAGATCAGCGAAGCCTCCGAGGCGGTGGGCGACATGGTCGAGTCGATCGACCGGGTCTCGGCGCACGCCTACGAGTCGGCCAAGGTCGCCGAGCGCTCGGTGGCCATCGCCAACAAGGGTAACGAGGTGGTGCACAACACCATCAACGGCATGGACAACATCCGCGAACAGATCCAGGACACGGCCAAGCGCATCAAGCGCCTGGGTGAATCCTCCCAGGAGATCGGCGATATCGTCAGCCTGATCGACGACATCGCCGATCAGACCAACATCCTCGCCCTCAACGCGGCAATCCAGGCCTCCCTGGCCGGCGAAGCCGGGCGCGGTTTTGCCGTGGTCGCCGACGAGGTGCAGCGCCTGGCCGAGCGTTCGTCCTCGGCCACGCGGCAGATCGAGGCGCTGGTGCGCACCATTCAGGCCGACACCAACGAGGCGGTGATCTCCATGGAGCAGACCACCGCCGAGGTGGTGCGTGGCGCGCGGTTGGCCCAGGACGCCGGGGTGGCCTTGGCCGAGATCGAGGGCGTGTCGCAGAACCTGGCCGAGCTGATCCACAGCATTTCCGACGCCGCGCAATTGCAGACTTCCTCGGCCGGGCAGATTTCCCACACCATGGCGGTGATCCAGCAAATCACCGCGCAGACCTCGGCCGGCTCTGGCGCCACTGCCGACAGCATCCGCCACCTGGCACGCATGGCCAGCGAGATGCGCCGTTCGGTGTCCGGTTTCACCTTGCCCCCGCCGCCCGAGCCCCGTTGAGGAGTCGCCCATGGCTGTCGCCGCTGTAAGCCTCGAGCGTCACGAAACGGTCGCCCTGGCCTGGACCAAGGATGCCCTCCTCGACTGCCTGGGGCAGGCCCGCCAGGCCTTGGAACGCTTTGCCGCTGATACCGGCGATCTGTCCATGCTGGCGTTCGTGGTGGACAACCTGCATCAGGTGCAGGGTTGCCTGCGGATGCTCGAGCTGCAGGGTGCCGCGCGCCTGGCCGACGAACTGGAGCAGCTCGCCCGGGCACTGGCAGATGGCCGGGTCAGCCCGCGTGGCGATTGCCTGGGGGCATTGTTTCGAGGCCTGGAGCAACTGCCGGCCTATCTGCAGCGACTGCGCGGGGCGCGCCACGACCTGCCTCTGGTGATGCTGCCGTTGATCAACCAGCTCAGGTCCTGCCGCGGCGTCGAGCCGATGGCCCAGGGCAGTCTGGTCGGCGAGGCCGCGCAACGCCTGGCTGGCGAGGATGACCTGGCCGACCTCGACCTGTCGCTGGGTGCCTGGCGTGAACAACTGCAGGCCGGACCCGGGCGTGATGCGTTGCGCTCGGTGGTGGTGGCGTTGTGCGACGATCTGATGCGCATCAAGGAGCGCCTCGACCAGCAACCCGCGCAGCTGGAGCAACTGCTGGCACCGCTGCGCCACGTTGCCGATACCCTGGCGGTACTGGGCTTCCAGCAACCGCGGCGGGTGATCATCGACCAGGTGTTGGCCTTGCAGGCGCTGGCCCAAACCGAACGCGAGCCCGGCGATGCGGTGCTGATGGACGTGGCGGGGGCGCTGCTCTACGTCGAAGCCACCCTCAACGGCATGGTCGGCCAGATGGAGCAGACTGGCCAAGGCAACCTGCCGGGCTCGGATTTGGTCGAGATCCGCCAGGTGGTGCTGGAAGAAGCGCTGGCCGTGCTGCATCAGGCCAAGGAGTTGATCGGCGATTGCCTGGAGTCCGGCTGGCCGCGCGAGCGCCTGCTGGCGCTACCGGGTTTGTTGCAGCAGGTGCGCGGAGCCCTGACGATGTTGATGCTGCCGGCTGCAGCGGAGCTGTTTGGCGGCTGCGCGTCCTGCGTGCAGGGCTGGTTGCAGCACCTCGAGGAGGAGCCGCCGGACGACGAGCTGACCCACTTGGCCGAGGCTCTCAGTGCCGGTGAGTGCTACCTGCAGTGGCGCGTCGCCGACCCCCTGGCCGATGGCCAGCCGTTCGTCGAGCGGGCTCGTGTCAGCCTGGCGGCCCTGGGCGTGCCGTGTCTGGTCGACAGCTCGATCGCCTTGCCGGCAGCGGGCAAGATCGCCACGCCGGATGCGCCAGAGCCGAGCGCCTCGATCGATGGGTTGGACCGGCAGTTGCTGGACATTTTCCGGCATGAGGCGCTGGGTCACCTGGCCAGTGTCGAGGCGTTCCTCGCCCAGGCCCACGGTGACGATGCTGCGGTCGACGATAGCCTGCAGCGTGCCCTGCACACGCTCAAGGGTAGCGCCGGCATGGCTGGGGTTTTGCCGATCGCCGAGTTGGCGGCCGCCTTCGACCGCTTGGTGCGGGAATATCGCAGCCACCAGGTGACATTGCACCAGGGCGAGCTCAAGTACTTGGCGGTGGCGCTCGATCTGTTCCAGGCTGGCCTGGAGCAACTGCACGTCACACCGTTGGCGCCGATTCCTGGGGCCGCCGAGTTGATCGAGCAGGTCGACCGGGCCCTGGAGGCGCACTTCGGTACGTCTACCGAAACCCGTACCGAGAAGCGCCGTCGCGACCCGCAGCAGACGGCACGATTCCTTGGCCAGGCCATGGACATCCTTCTCGATGCCGAATCACTGTTGTCCGATTGGCAGGAGCAACCCGGCCAACGCCAGGCACTGGAGCCGCTGCTGGAGCAGTTGACGACCTTGGGGCATGCGGCTCACCTGGCCGATCTGTGGGCGATGGATGAAGTCTGCGAAGCGTTGCTCGACCTCTATGGCGCGGTGGAAGAGGGCAGCCTGGCCGCCGACGCTCGGTTCTTCGCCCAGGCCCAGCAAGCGCACGAGACACTGATCGACATGCTCGACGAGCTGGCTGCCGGTCAGGAGCCGACGATGCGCAGGGCCACTGTAGAGGCCCTGCGCGGGCTGCTCGACGAGGGGTTGGCGCCAGATGCGATGGGCGTGGTCGGTGCGACTGGCGTGACTTCGCTCGACCCCATCGATGGCGTTGCCCAAGTCATTGACGAGGACCCGCAGAATCCAGGTGACAAGGCGTTGATGGATGTCTTCCTGGAAGAGAGCGCCGACATCGTGGAGAGCGCCGCGAGTGCGCTGGCGCGTTGGCAGGCCGACCCACGCAATGGCGCCGAGGTAGAGAACCTCATGCGCGACCTGCACACCCTCAAAGGCGTGGCGCGCATGGTCGAGATCAGCGCCATTGGCGATCTTGCCCACGAACTGGAGTTTCTCTACGAGCTGCTGGCGGCGGGTCGCCTGCCGCCGACCCCGGCGCTGTTCTCGTTGCTGCAGAACTGCCATGACCGCCTGGCGCACATGCTCGATGCTGTGCGCCTGGGGCAGCCGTTACACGCTGCCACGGCGCTGATCGACTACATCCGCAACTTCAGCAGCGCCGCCCTGGCCGACAGCGTGGCGGCCCAGGCACCGACCGAGGCGGCACCTGCCGAAGCCCCGACGACATCGCCCGAGCGCGCGGCCGGTGACATGGTCAAGGTCGATGCCGAGTTGCTCGACGATCTGGGCAACCTGGCTGGTGAGCACTCGGTGATTCGCGGGCGCATCGAGCAGCAGGTCAACGATGCGCAGTTCGCCCTCAGCGAAATGGATACCACCCTCGAGCGCATGCGCGACCAGCTGCTGCGCCTGGACATCGAGACCCAAGGCCGCATCACCAGCCGTCAGCCCTTCGAAAGCGATGCCTACGAAGACTTCGACCCGTTGGAGATGGATCGCCATTCGCAGTTGCAGCAATTGTCGCGGGCACTGTTCGAGTCGGCGTCTGACCTTATCGAACTGAAGGAAACCCTGGCTCAGCGCGCTCAGGAAACACAAGGCCTGTTGCAGCAGCAGGCGCGGGTCAACAGCCAGTTGCAGGAGGGCCTGACCGCCACCTTGATGGTGCCGTTCGAGCGCCTGGTCCCGCGCCTGCAGCGGGTGGTGCGGCAGGTGGCCAGCGAGCTGGGCAAGCAGGTCGAACTGGTGGTCGGCAACGCCGAGGGCGAGCTGGACCGCAGCGTGCTCGAACGCATGGTCGCGCCCCTCGAACACATGCTGCGCAATGCCGTCGACCATGGCCTGGAGTCGCGACAGGCGCGCTTGGCGGCGGGCAAGCCGGAGCAGGGCACCATCCACTTGAACCTGCTGCACGAGGGCGCCGACATCGTCATCGAGATGATCGACGATGGCGCCGGCGTGCCGCTGGAGGCCGTGCGCCGCAAGGCGATCAAGCGTGGCCTGCTGGATCCGGCGGCGCAGCTGAGTGACCACGAGATCCTTCAGTTCATCCTGCGCCCAGGCTTCTCCACCGCGGAGAAGATCACCCAGATCTCCGGTCGTGGTCTGGGCATGGACGTGGTGCACGAGGAGGTCAAGCAACTGGGCGGCTCGATGACCATCGAGTCGGCCCAGGGCAAGGGGGCGCGCTTTCTGATTCGCCTGCCGTTCACGGTTTCGATCAACCGTGCCGTGATGGTGCACCTGGGCGAAGAGCAATACGCCATCCCGCTCAACACCATCGAGGGCATCGTGCGGGTGCCGCCTGGCGAGCTCGAAGCCTGCTACCAGCTGGACTCGCCGCGCTACACCTACGCCGGTTACGAGTACCAGCTGCGTTACCTGGGCGAGCTGGTGCAGGGTGTGCCTAGGCCGACCCTGTTGGGCCAGCGCGTGCCATTGCCGGTGCTGCTGGTGCATTCCCAGGAGCAGTCGTTCGCCATCCAGGTCGACAGCCTGTCACCGAGCCGGGAAATCGTGGTCAAGAGTCTGGGGCCGCAGTTCGCTGCCGTTGCCGGGTTGTCTGGCGCGACCTTGCTGGGGGATGGTCGGGTGGTGCTGATTCTCGACCTGCTCGGTCAGTTGCGTGGCCAGCAGCGCCGGCTGGCACGCCTGCCCGGTGGCAGCGGGGTGCAGCGCACGCTGTTCGGGCCGGCGCCACGGCGGCCGTTGTTGGTGATGGTGGTGGATGACTCGGTGACCGTGCGCAAGGTCACCAGCCGGCTGCTCGAGCGCCATGGCATGAGCGTGCTGACGGCCAAGGACGGCGTCGACGCCATGGCGCAATTGGATGTCCATCGCCCCGATATACTGCTGCTGGATATCGAGATGCCGCGCATGGACGGCTTCGAGGTGGCGACGCGCATTCGTGGTGATGCCCGCCTCAAGGACCTGCCGATCATCATGATCACCTCGCGTACCGGCCAGAAGCACCGTGAGCGGGCCATGGCCATCGGCGTCAACGACTACCTCGGCAAGCCCTACCAGGAATCGGTGCTGTTGCAGAGCATCGCCCATTGGAGTCAGCAGCATGCTTGAAATGATCGCCGGTCAGCGCAGCACCCTCACCGGTCTGTTGCTGCCGCTGGGTGACCGCACTCTGGTATTGCCGAACGTCGCCGTGGCCGAGTTGATCGGCCAGCGCAATCTGGCATGCCAGCCAGGGCAGCCGGCCTGGCACCTGGGCTGGATCGACTGGCGGCAGCAGCGCCTGCCGCTGATCGGTTTCGAAACCGCATGCGGTGGCGAGACGCCTTGCGGCGAGCGGGCCCGTATCGTCGTGCTCAATGCCCTGGGCGACACGGGACTGCGCTACCTGGCCGTGCTACTGCAGGACATCCCGCGCTCGTGCAAACTCGACAGCCAGCTCAACTATGTGGATGTGGCGTTGGGCAGCCTTGAGCTGGCGGCGGTGCAGGTGGGCGACCAGATTGCGCGAGTGCCGGATCTGGTGGGCTTGGAAAGATTGGTGCGTGACGCGGATCTGCAATCTGGGTTTGGGTAGGATGGGGTCTGTGCGGGCCTCTTCGCGGGCACGCTCCATGTCAGGAACCCAGCCCATCTCAGGAGGTCTGTGTTTGCATGTACTACGGTGAACGCTTCAATGCCTGGACCCACCTGGTCGGTGCCGTCCTGGCCTGTATCGGGGCAAGCTGGCTGATCGTCGTCGCGGGCTTGCAAGGCGATCCCTGGAAGATCGTCAGCTTCTCCATCTACGGCAGCACCTTGCTGCTGCTCTACAGCATCTCCACGCTCTACCACAGCACTCGCGGGCGGGCGAAGGTGATCATGCGCAAGCTCGATCACCTGTCGATCTACCTGCTCATCGCCGGCAGCTATACCCCTTTTTGCCTGGTCAGCCTGCGCGGCCCCTGGGGTTGGAGCCTGTTCGGCGTGGTCTGGGGATTGGCGGTGATCGGCATGTTGCAGGAGATCAAACCGCGTTCGGAAGCGCGGATCCTGTCGATCATCATCTACGCGGTGATGGGCTGGGTGGTGCTGGTGGCGGTCAAGCCGCTGTTGCACACCCTGGGTGCCGCCGGCTTCGCCTGGTTGGCAGCCGGCGGCTTGTTCTACACCATCGGCATCATCTTCTTCGCCCTCGACAGCCGCCTGCGCCACGCCCATGGCATCTGGCACCTGTTCGTGATCACCGGCAGCCTGCTGCACTTCGTCGCTGTTTCGGTCTACGTGCGCTAGTGCTGGAGGGCTAGAAATCGCCCCACAGTTGCTGCGCCACCGAAAGGGCCACCACCGGCGCGGTTTCGGTGCGCAGCACGCGCGGGCCCAGGCGTGCGGCATGGAAACCCGCAGCCTTGGCCTGATCGACTTCCGCTTCGCTCAGACCACCTTCCGGGCCGATCAAGAACGCCAGCTTGGCCGGCTTGGCATGGCTGGTCAGCGGTTCTGCCACCGGGTGCAGCACCAGTTTGAGCTCGGCCTCGCTGCCCTTGAGCCATTCGGCCAGGGTCAGCGGTGGGTGGATCACTGGCAAGGTCGAGCGTCCGCACTGCTCGCAGGCGCTGATCGCCACTTGGCGCCAATGGGCCAGACGCTTGTCGGCGCGCTCGTCCTTCAGACGCACTTCGCAGCGTTCGCTGACGATCGGGGTGATTTCGTTGGCGCCCAGTTCGGTGGCCTTCTGGATCGCCCAGTCCATGCGTTCGCCGCGGGACAGGCCCTGGCCGAGATGAATCTGCAAGGGCGAGTCGGGCTGGCCGGCAAGCGCCTGGTCAAGGCTGACCCGGACGTTTTTCTTGCCCACCTCGAGCAACTGGCCAAGGTACTCCTGGCCGCTGCCGTCGAACAGTTGCACGGCATCGCCGGGGCCCATGCGCAACACGCGGCCGATGTAATGGGCCTGGGCTTCGGGCAGGTCGTGCTGGCCAAGGCTCAGGGGGGCGTCGATGAAGAAGCGGGACAGTCTCATGGTTCAGCTCGAAATATGGAAGGACGCATGCCCCCTGTGGGAGCGGGTGGGACCGTGGGGAAGCGGGTTCAACCCGGATCGCGAAAGTCGGGATGGAAGTCTGCTGGCACTGCCACGCTCACGCTGCTGCGGGTGGCGATGTCGATGCCTTCGCTGGCCACCTCGGCCAGGAAGTCGATCTGCTCGGGGGTGATCACATAGGGCGGCAGGAAGTACACCACGCTGCCCAGCGGTCGCAGCAGAGCGCCTCGGGTCAGGGCATGCTCGAAGACCTTCAGGCCGCGCCGCTCCTGCCACGGATAGGCGGTCTTGCTGGCTTTGTCCTGGACCATTTCGATGGCCAGGGCCATGCCGGTCTGGCGGATCTCGGCGACATGGGCATGTTCGGCCAGGTGCGCGGTGGCGCTGGCCATGCGCGTGGCGAGTGCTTTGTTGGCCTCGATCACGTTGTCCTGCTCGAAAATGTCCAGAGTCGCCAGGGCGGCCGCGCAGGCCAGCGGGTTGCCGGTGTAACTGTGCGAGTGGAGGAAGGCCCGCAGGGTCGGGTAGTCGTCGTAGAACGCCTGGTACACGGTGTCGGTGGTCAGGCAGGCGGCCAGGGGCAGGTAGCCGCCGGTGAGCGCCTTGGACAGGCACAGGAAGTCCGGGCGGATGCCGGCCTGTTCGCAGGCGAACATCGTGCCGGTGCGGCCGAAGCCCACGGCGATCTCGTCATGGATCAGGTGCACGCCGTAACGGTCACAGGCTTCGCGCAGCAGCTTGAGGTAGACCGGGTGGTACATGCGCATGCCGCCGGCACCCTGGATCAGCGGTTCGATGATCACGGCGGCGATGGTTTGGTGATGCTCCGCCAGGGTCTGCTCCATGGCCGCGAACATGTTGCGCGAATGCTCTTCCCAGCCCATGCCTTCAGGGCGCTGGTAGCAGTCGGGGCTCGGTACCTTGAGGGTGTCGAGCAGCAATGCCTTGTAGGTTTCGGTGAACAGCGGCACATCGCCCACCGACATGGCCGCGATGGTTTCGCCGTGATAGCTGTTGGTGAGGGTGACGAAGCGTTTCTTCGCCGGCTGGCCGATGTTCTGCCAGTAGTGGAAGCTCATCTTCAGGGCGACTTCGATGCATGATGAGCCATTGTCGGCATAGAACACCCGGTCGAGCCCGGCCGGCGTCATGGCGACCAGGCGCTCGGACAGCTCGATCACCGGTTGGTGGCTGAAACCGGCCAGGATCACGTGTTCCAGCTGGTCGACCTGATCCTTGATGCGCTGGTTGATGCGCGGGTTGGCGTGGCCGAAGACGTTGACCCACCAGCTGCTCACGGCATCCAGGTAGCGCTTGCCCTCGAAATCCTCGAGCCATACGCCTTCGCCGCGCTTGATCGGGATCAGCGGCAGTTGCTCGTGGTCTTTCATCTGGGTGCAGGGGTGCCACAGGACCTTGAGGTCACGTTGCATCCACTGATCGTTGAGGCCCATGGGCACTTCTCCTGGCGACGCGGCTTGATTGACCGCGTAAGCCTAAGCAATGCCGGGAGGCAGGACAACCGCCATGGTTCGCTGGGCGTGTTCAGTGGCGGCAGGTAGGCGTCCACCGCAGTCTGCGGATGTGCACGGTGCCGGCCTGAGAGGTGGAGATGGTCAGGCGACGAAACGGCCCCAGGAGCAGATGGCTGGAAGGGCGGCTGAACACGGGGCCGGGGAGGAATTCGGTGTAGCCACTGCCGGTGAGCGTGATCCAGTAGAAGTAGCTCAGCGGTGCCAGTTGCGGATCGCCCTCCAGGCCCTGCGCGTCGGCCAGGTCCCTTAGCTCGCCCTCCCGGTCGCTGACCACGTACAACTCCAGGTGCAGTTGTTCGACCTCCTGATTGAAAGCGATTTCCACGTCGCAGTTCTCGCCAATCACCAGTTCGGTGCCATCCTCGCCGCGGAAGGCCTCGTGCAGGCCGGCGCCGGCGGTGCTGTTGGCGCGGATGCTCAGGCCCGAGTCGGTATGCAACGCCTGACACGGCACGAGACTCTGCTGGCCGACGTGGTCGAAGTCTTCGAACTGCTCCTTGTAGCGCATGCTCCACCCCCCTTTGTTCGGTTGGCAGCCTGTGGGCCAGCATCGCCCGCATGGTCTGTCTGCGCTACTGACAAAAATGCCAGTTGCCAAAGGCACTTGTTGCCGCTGCGCTGGCGAGGTGCCGGTACCTGACGTATTCTTAACGCATCGTCTTTCGAGACCCAGATCTCCCTTTTTTCGCTATTTCAACTCGGAGTTCGCCGACATGGCTGCTGCTTGGGTGCGCCTGTGCGCGTTGGTATTGATCGGTGTGTCCAGCGGCGCCGCGCTGGCGAAGGACAAGACACCCTCGGCAATCGTCGTCGGCGGCGGCCTGGCGGGCTTGACCGCTGCCTATGAGCTGCAGAGCAAAGGCTGGCAGGTGACCTTGCTGGAGGCCAAGTCGGGCATGGGCGGGCGATCGGGCCTGGCCACCAGCGAGTGGATCGGCAACAGCAAGGCGCAGCCGGTGCTCAACCAGTACCTGGACCGTTTCAAGCTTGAAACACTGCCGGCACCTGAGTTCGTTCGGACCCCGGGTTATCTGATCGATGGCGAATACTTCAGCGCCACCGACCTTGCCACCAAACAACCGGCTACCGCCGAAGCGCTCAAGCGCTACGAGAAGACCCTCGATGACCTGGCGCGCTCCATCGACGACCCGCTCAAGCCCCAGGCCAACAGCACGCTGTTCGCCCTTGATCAGATCAACGTTTCCACCTGGCTCGACAAGTTGCAGCTGCCCGCCACCGCCCGCCAGTTGATCAATCAGCAGATCCGTACCCGCTACGACGAGCCTTCACGTCTGTCCCTGCTTTACTTCGCTCAGCAGAACCGTGTCTATCGCGGCGTCAGCGATCGCGACTTGCGCGCCGCGCGCTTGCCGGGCGGCAGTCCGGTGCTGGCCCAGGCCTTCGTCAAGCAGCTCAAGACCATCAAGACCAACTCGCCGGTCACCTCCGTCGTTCAGGACAAGGACGGCGTGACGGTCAAGGTCGGCAGTGTCGGTTACCAGGCCGATTACCTGGTCATGGCCGTGCCACTGCGCGCCCTGGCCAAGATCCAGATGATCCCTGGGCTGGACAGCCAGCATCTGGCGGCACTCAAAGGGACCAACTACGGGTGGCGCGACCAGTTGATGCTCAAGTTCAAGAAGCCAGTCTGGGAAAGCCGTGCGCGCATGTCCGGCGAAATCTTCAGCAACGCAGGCTTGGGCATGTTGTGGATCGAACCGGCGCTCAAAGGCGGCGCCAATGTGGTGATCAACCTGTCCGGCGATAACGCTCGCCTGTTGCAGGCATTTGGTGACAAGCAGATGGTCGACCAGGTGCTCATCCGCCTGCATGCCTTCTATCCACAGGCCCGCGGCTCGTTCACCGGCTACGAGGTCAAGCGCTACAGCACCGATGCGGGTACCGGGGGTGCCTACCTGGCCTATGGGCCGGGGCAGATCAGCAAGTATTGGCGGCTGTGGGAGCGACCGGTGCAACGCGTGGCGTTCGCCGGTGAGCACACCGACGCCATGTACCCGGGAACCCTGGAGGGCGCCCTGCGCAGTGGCCAGCGCGCAGCCGGCCAGGTCCAGGACTTGCTTGCCGGCAAGTCGTTCGAGCCGGAGAAAGCCGCTCCGGTGGCCGCCACGCCAGCCGCCAACGCAGCCAAGGGCAAGGGTGGTTTCTTCTCCAACTTGTTCGGGAGTGATTCAGAGCCGGAAGGCAAGGCCGACAAGGCTGACAAGGCGCCTGCCAAGGCCGAGCCTGCCAAGCGCGAAGAAGCCCAGCGCGAGGAGTCCCGGCAGGAGAAGCCAGGGTTCTTCTCGCGGCTGTTCGGCACAGCCGACAAACCTGAGGCCAAGCCTGCGCCGGTCACCCCGGCCAAAGCCAGCTGATCGCTCCTCGCCCCGGCGCCTGCAAGCCTTGTCAGGTGCCGGTTCGGTGGGGATGAGGCGGTACTGGCAACCTCATTTCCCAGCGCTATCGTTAATGTTTCCTTAACGGGACACCTGCAGACTTGCTATCGGATTTCTTGATGATCCGAAGCAGTTTTTTCCGCTTTTATTCGATACGTTTCGCGTTAGTCTGTGCACAGCTTTCACGGGGAAACAGGTCAACATGCAACTGCGCAATTCACCCTCTCGCTACGGCGTGGTCAGTATCGTCCTGCACTGGGGCGTGGCTCTGGCGGTCTTCGGCCTGTTCGGCCTGGGCCTGTGGATGGTCGGGCTCGACTACTACAGCCCCTGGCGCAAGGCCGGCCCGGATCTGCACAAGAGCATCGGCCTGGTGTTGTTGGCGGTAATGACGCTGCGTGTGGTCTGGCGCTTCATCACCCCGCCGCCGCCGGCACCGGCCAACCATGGGGCATTCACCCGTGTGGCGGCCAAGCTGGGGCACCTGGCGCTGTACCTGGGGCTGTTCGCGGTGATGATCGCCGGTTATCTGATCTCAACCGCCGATGGCGTTGGCATCCCGGTATTCGGATTGTTCGAGGTCCCTGCGCTGATCAGTGATCTGCCTGACCAGGCCGACCTGGCCGGTGAGATCCACTTGTACCTGGCCTGGGCGTTGGTGATCTTCGCCGTGCTCCACGCCCTGGCTGCCCTAAAGCACCACTTCATCGACCGTGACGCGACCCTGACCCGCATGCTGGGCCGCAAAGCTTGATTCTCAACTCAATTGCATAGGAAGGAAGTAAGGATGTTGAAAAAGACTTTTGCCGCTCTGGCGCTCGGTACCGCACTGCTCTCGGCTGGCCAGGCCATGGCTGCCGAGTACAAGATCGACAAGGAAGGCCAGCACGCTTTCGTCGACTGGAAGATCAGCCACCTGGGCTACAGCTTCATCCATGGCACCTTCAAGGACTTCGACGGCACCTTCAGCTGGGACAGCGCCAAGCCAGAAGCCAGCAAGATCAGCGTCGATCTGAAAACCGCCAGCCTGTGGTCGAACCATGCCGAGCGTGACAAGCACATCGCCAGCGCCGACTTCCTCGACGTGAAGAAGTATCCTGAGGCCAAGTTCGTCTCCACCGCTGTCAAATCGACCGGCGACAAGACCGCTGACGTGACTGGCGACCTGACCTTGCATGGCGTGACCAAGCCGGTCACCTTCAAGGCCACCTTCAACGGCGAAGGCAAGGATCCATGGGGCGGCGAGCGTGCAGGCTTCAACGCCACCACCACGCTGAACCTGAACGACTTCGGCATCAAGGGCCCAGGCCCGACCTCGCAGACCCTGGACCTGGATATCAGCCTCGAAGGCGTGAAGCAGAAGTGACATTGCCTCGGCAATGAAAAACGCCGCCCATTGGGCGGCGTTTTCGTTGGTCCTGGAACCGTTGGCATCGTTATCCGGCCTTTCGCGGGCAAACCACACAAGTACAGTGCCGACCTCAAGGCGTGCACGCACCTGCGGGAGCGGCCTTGCCCGCGAAGGGCTGCGAAGCAGCCCCGGTTACCTGTCAGCCCTTGCGGGTAAGCAGCGCAGGACGCTCGCCGCGTGGGCGGCTCGGCAGGTCGTCCAGTTGCTCAGGCGTCGGATAACGATCGAGCTTGGATTCCTTGCGGATAATCACGGGTTGATGCTGCTCGCGACCACTGCGTACCGCTGGCTCCTGGCGCGAGGCCTCGTCGCGACCCGCCGGACGGTTGCGACCGCCGCCACCATCGCGACGGGCACCGCCGCCGGTGTTGTTGCGAGGACGTTTGTCACCGCCGCCGCTGCGTGCCTGACCACCGCCGTTGCGGCCCTGGCCACCGCCGTTCTTGGCGCGTTGACCGCCGCCCTGCGATTGACCCTGGCCTTGACCTTGACCGCCTGGACGACGGTTGCGGCCTTGGTTCTTGGCATTCTGGTAGGGGCTGACGTAATCGGCGCGGTTACCGAAGTTATCGATCTCGTCATCCAGGAACTCCTCCGGATCTCGATCGGCTGGCACCTTGGGCAGCCCGGCCTGGGCGCTCTGCTGCTGCTGGCGGGGCTTCTTGTCACGCGGTTTGCGTTGTTGCGCTGGTTTGTCGCCAGACTTTTCCTTCTCGGCGGGCTTGTCGGCAGCCTGCTGCTTGGCTTTGCCTTTGTCCTTGCCCTTGTCCTTGCGGCCACCGTTGGCTTCTTTACCGCCGTCACCGCGTGCCTGCTGGTTGCGACCGCGGCCGTTGTTCTGCGGACGCTCACGGACTTCAGGCTTCTCGGCTTCGACCTGGCTGGCATCGAAGCCCATCAGGTCGCCGTCGGCGATTTTCTGCTTGGTGACGCGCTCGATGCTCTTGAGCAGCTTTTCTTCATCCGGCGCCACCAGCGAAATCGCCTCGCCCGAACGACCGGCACGGCCGGTGCGGCCGATACGGTGAACGTAATCCTCCTCGACGTTGGGCAGCTCGAAGTTGACCACATGGGGCAACTGGTCGATGTCCAGGCCGCGGGCGGCGATGTCGGTCGCCACCAGTACACGCACGCTGTTGGCCTTGAAGTCGGCCAGTGCCTTGGTGCGGGCGTTCTGGCTCTTGTTACCGTGAATCGCGGCGGCGGTCAGGCCGTGCTTTTCCAGGTACTCGGCCAGGCGATTGGCGCCGTGCTTGGTTCGGGTGAACACCAGCACCTGTTCCCAGGCACCAAGGGTGATCAGGTGCGCCAGCAGTGCACGTTTGTGACTGGCTGGCAGACGGTAGACACGCTGTTCGATGCGCTCGACGGTGGTGTTCGGCGGCGTGACCTCGATGCGCTCCGGGTTGTGCAGGAGCTTGTCGGCCAGGTCGGTGATGTCCTTGGAGAAGGTCGCCGAGAACAGCAGGTTCTGGCGTTTGGCCGGCAGGCGGGCAAGGACCTTCTTGACGTCGTGGATGAAGCCCATGTCGAGCATGCGGTCGGCTTCGTCGAGTACCAGGATTTCCACATGGGCCAGGTCGACCTTGCCTTGACCGGCCAGGTCGAGCAGACGGCCCGGGCAGGCGACCAACACGTCGACACCCTTGGCGATGGCCTGGATCTGCGGGTTCATGCCGACGCCGCCGAAGATGCAGGCGCTGACCAATGGCAGGTCACGGGCATAGACCTTGAAACTGTCGTGGACCTGGGCGGCCAGTTCGCGGGTCGGGGTCAGGACCAGTACGCGCGGTTGGCGCGGGCCGTGACGCTGGGATTTGTCAGGGTGGCCGTCCGGGAACAGGCGCTCGAGGATCGGCAGGGCGAAGCCGCCGGTTTTACCAGTACCTGTCTGTGCGGCAACCATCAGGTCGCGGCCTTGCAACACGGCGGGAATCGCCCGCTGTTGCACCGGAGTCGGCTGGGTGTAGCCCGCAGCCTCGATAGCGCGGACAAGAGCCTCGGAGAGACCGAGGGAAGCAAAGGACATGGGCAATCCTGTTCTCGTGTGGGCTGGGCCCGTAGGGATGTTCTGCCTGGCGCGACGGGCATCGGTGGGATGCGATCGCGTCCGGTCCAGCTGGGCTTTCACTGCGCATCCGGGAAGCGGAGGGCGGACGCAGGCTGCGTCGCTGCTGATCGGGATGCCTGTTGCTAGGCCGAGCGTCCGGGCGTGAGCCGGGCGGGAAGGCCCGAGTATAACAGAGCTATCGGGCTGTGCTGCGTTCCTGCTGCTCAACGGCGACAGGAAGTTCGCCAACAGCGTCACTGGCCGCGGCAGTATGGGCGACAATGGCCCTGGCGCGGGGCCAGGACCCTTGCCGGGGTCGCTTAGCGCGGCAGCTTCAGGTTGTTCCAGATTGCCAGGCTCGGCTCGGCCTGGTTCAGGGTGTAGAAGTGCAGTCCTGGAGCTCCGCCCTGCAGCAACTGTTCGCACATGCGGGTGATGACTTCCTCGCCGAAGGCCTGGATGCTGGCGGTGTCGTCGCCGTAGGCTTCCAGTTGCTTGCGGATCCAGCGTGGGATCTCGGCGCCGCAGGCGTCGGAGAAGCGTGCCAGCTTGCTGTAGTTGGTGATCGGCATGATGCCGGGCACCACCGGAATGTCCACGCCCAGCTTCTGTGCCCGCTCGACGAAATAGAAGTAGCTGTCGGCGTTGAAGAAATACTGGGTGATGGCGCTATCGGCACCGGCCTTGACCTTGTGCGCGAAGTTGGCGAGGTCGCTTTCGAAATTGCGCGCCTGTGGGTGCATCTCGGGGTAGGCGGCGACTTCCAGGTGGAAGTGATCGGCCGTTTCCTGGCGGATGAATTCGACCAGGTCGCTGGCATAACGCAGTTCGCCGCTGGCCATGCCCATGCCCGAAGGCAGGTCGCCACGCAGGGCGACGATGCGCTTGATGCCAGCGGCCTTGTACTCGGCCAGCAGCGCGCGCAGATCGTCCTTGCTGTCGCCGACGCACGACAGGTGCGGGGCGGCAGGGACTTTCACCTCATTTTCCAGCTGCAGCACGGTGTTCAGCGTGCGGTCGCGGGTAGAGCCCCCGGCACCGTAGGTGCAGGAGAAGAAGTCGGGGTTGTAGGTGGCCAGTTGGCGGGCGACACCCATCAGTTTTTCGTGACCGGCATCGGTCTTGGTCGGGAAAAACTCGAAACTGTAGCGGCGTTCCTGGGACATCAGGTGTTCCTCTAGCAGCAAGCTTGAAGCGGCAAGCTGCAAGTAAAAGCCAGGTCGGTGAAGGCCGACCTGGCTTGGCATGATTCAAGATTTCGGAGTTCGGGCATCAAGTGGCAATGGCATGAGCTGCCTTGGCTTGCCGCTTGAAGCTTCGAGCTTGCCGCTTAGTAGCGGTAAGCGTCCGGCTTGAACGGGCCTTCGACGGTGACGCCGATGTACTCGGCCTGCTGCGGGGTCAGCTGGGTGACCACGCCGCCGAAGCCGCGGACCATTTCCAGGGCCACTTCCTCGTCGAGTTTCTTCGGCAGCACTTCCACGGTCAGGCGCTCGGCTTTCTTGGCGGCTGGCAGTTCGGCGAACTTCTGCTCGAACAGGAAGATCTGGGCCAGTACCTGGTTGGCGAACGAGCCGTCCATGATGCGGCTTGGGTGACCGGTGGCGTTGCCCAGGTTCACCAGGCGGCCTTCGGCCAGCAGGATCAGGTAGTCGTCGTTCTGCGGATCGAAGGTGCCAGCACCGGTACGGTGGATCTTGTGCACCTGCGGCTTGACCTCTTCCCAGGCCCAGTTCTTGCGCATGAAGGCGGTGTCGATCTCGTTGTCGAAGTGGCCGATGTTGCAGACCACGGCACGCTTTTTCAGGGCCTTGAGCATGTTGGCATCGCAGACGTTGACGTTACCGGTGGTGGTGACGATCAGGTCGATGCGGCCCAGCAGGTCGGCGTTGATGCCGGCTTCGGTACCGGTGTTGATGCCGTCCTTGAACGGCGAGACGACTTCGAAGCCGTCCATGCAGGCCTGCATGGCGCAGATCGGGTCGACTTCGGTGACCTTGACGATCATGCCTTCCTGACGCAGCGACTGGGCCGAGCCCTTGCCCACGTCACCGTAGCCGATCACCAGGGCCTGCTTGCCGGACAGCAGGTGGTCGGTGCCACGCTTGATGGCGTCGTTGAGGCTGTGACGGCAACCGTACTTGTTGTCGTTCTTGCTCTTGGTGACCGAATCGTTGACGTTGATCGCCGGGACTTTCAGCTCGCCTTTGGCCAGCATGTCCAGCAGACGGTGCACGCCGGTGGTGGTTTCTTCGGTCACGCCGTGGATCTTTTCCAGCATGGCCGGGTATTTCTTGTGCAGGATCTCGGTCAGGTCACCGCCGTCGTCCAGTACCATGTTGGCATCCCATGGCTGGCCATCCTTGAGGATGGTCTGCTCGATGCACCACTCGTATTCCTGCTCGGTTTCACCTTTCCAGGCGAACACCGGGATGCCTGCGGCGGCGATGGCGGCAGCGGCCTGGTCCTGGGTCGAGAAGATGTTGCAGGACGACCAGCGGACCTCGGCACCCAGGGCGACCAGGGTTTCGATCAGTACGGCGGTCTGGATGGTCATGTGGATGCAGCCCAGGATCTTTGCGCCCTTGAGCGGTTGCTCGGCTTGATACTTGCGGCGCAGGCCCATCAGCGCGGGCATTTCCGATTCGGCGATGATGACTTCCTTGCGGCCCCAGTCGGCCAGGGAAATGTCGGCGACCTTGAAGTCGGAAAAACCTGCAGGCGTGTTTACAGCGCTCATGAGAGCCTCCATTCGTAGTGTGCGAATGGGCGCCGTTGTGCGTTAAGCGTCCGCGTGAGCGGACAACGCCCCATCCGAGCCTGACAGGCCGAGCCTGCTGCAGCGCCCCTCGGGTGGGTGGCGGGCATGGCCGCGCCCAGCCGAGGGGCGTCGCCATGTGAAACGGCAGGGATTATAGCCGCGCCGTCGGCCAAGCCCAAGGTTTTCCGTCGATTAATCGAGACGATAGTCGATCTTCAATGGAGTGCTGGCGACGGCTCTGCCATCATGGTTGCATGTCAGGCAAGCAGGTCAGGAGAACAGATGAACTTTCATACCCGCAAATGGGTTAAACCCGAAGACCTCAACCCCAACGGCACCCTGTTCGGCGGCAGCCTGTTGCGTTGGATCGACGAGGAAGCGGCGATCTACGCCATCGTCCAGCTAGGCAATCAGCGCGTGGTCACCAAGTACATCTCGGAGATCAACTTCGTCAGCGCCTCGCGCCAGGGCGACATCATCGAGTTGGGCATCACCGCCACCGAGTTCGGTCGCACCTCCATCAGCCTCAAGTGCGAAGTGCGCAACAAGATCACTCGCAGGCCCATTCTCACGGTCGACAAGATGGTCTTCGTCAATCTCGGCGAGGACGGCCTGCCGGCGCCACACGGGCGCACCGAGATCAAGTACATCCAGGACCAGTTCCCGGACTCCGCCGTGGAGTGACGTCCGCCCATGGCGCTTCGCGGGCAAGCCCGCGAAGAGACCAGAACCTATCTCAGGGCTGGGCGCTGACGTTGCGTACCACGCGGCCGATGCTCAGGCCCTGCACCAGGATCGACGACAGCACCACGATGTAGGTGATCGACAACAGCAGGTCGCGTTCCTCGCCCTGGGGTAGCGACAGCGCCAGGGCCACCGACACTCCGCCGCGCAGGCCTCCCCAGGTCAGCACCCGGATCGTGCCCTTGGGCACCGAACGCCAGCGGCGCAGCAGAACGATCGCCGGTGCCACGGTGAGCAGGCGCGACAGCAGCACCGCCACCGCCAGCACACCGCCTGCCGCCAGGTGCAACCAGTTGAACGGCAGCAGCAACAGTTCCAGGCCGATCAAGGCGAACAGCAAGGCGTTGAGCATGTCGTCGATCAATTCCCAGAAGCCATCCATGTAGCGCCGGGTCATGTCGTTCATCGCCAGGTTGCGCCCCAGGTTGCCGATGATGAGGCCGGCCACCACCATGGCGATCGGTGCCGATACGTGCAGCTCATAGCACATCGCCGAGCCGCCGATGACCAGGGCCAGGGTCAGCATGACTTCGACCTGGTATTGCTCGACACTCTTGATCATGCGGTAGGTGGCATAGCCGATCAGGCCACCGAACGCGACGCCGCCGATGGCTTCGTGGGCGAACAGCAGTGCCGTTTCGCCGATAGTGGGGGTTTCGCCGAGTTGGACGATGCCCAGCAGTACGGTGAACACCACCACCGCTGTGCCATCGTTGAACAGCGACTCGCCGACGATCGTGGTCTTCAGCGGTTTCGACGCGTTCGCCGTGCGCAACGCGCCCAGTACGGCGATCGGGTCGGTTGGCGAGATCAGGGCGCCGAACAGCAAGCAGTAGATGAGCGGTACCTGCCAGCCGAACAGGGCGAACACCCAGTGCGCGAGAAAACCGATCACCACGGTGGCGATCAGCACCCCGAGCGTCGCCAGCAAGCCAATCGGCCAACGGTAGCTGCGCAGGTCGGAGAGGTTGACGTGCAGGGCGCCGGCGAACAGCAGGAAGGCCAGCATCCAGTGCATCAGCAGGTCATTGAAGTCGATCTGGTTCATCAACCCTTCGACCCGCGCCTCCAGACCTGGGAAACCGACCAGGCTCAAGCCCTGGAGAATCAGAGAGAACAGCAGCGCCGTGACCATCACGCCGATGGCAGGCGGTAGGCCGATGAAGCGGTAGTTGACGTAGGTGAGAAGGGTGGTGAGGCAGATAAACGCAGCAACGAGTTCGAGCATCCCAAGTCCTGTAACAGTGGCTTCCAAGTCATAGCCCGAATCGCTCGGGCAGTTCTTTGATGATCTGGCGAAGGGACCGGGACACACGATTTGACCGGATTTGTTGGAAACGTTCTGTTTGGCGCTCGATCTCAAACGCGGCGAGGGCCTCTCGCCGTGCTCGCGGAAGCACCACCCACCCGAACGCTATATATTCACCTCTCCAAACGTCACAAGGACCCGCAGACGTGCTGGCAACTTCCCTGGTCTTGGTCGCCGCCCTGTTGCACGCGACCTGGAATACCTTGATCAAATTCAGCGGCGAGCGTTTGCTGGTGATTGCCAGCATGGATTCGGTGGCGCTGGTCTTCGCCGTCATCGCCGTGGCCTTCGTCGATCTGCCGCCGGCGGAGATCTGGCCGTGGCTCCTGGCCTCGGCGTTTGCCGAACAGCTCTACCGTTTTCTGCTGATCCAGGCGTATCGGGTGGGGGACCTTGGTCTGGTCTATCCTCTGATGCGCGGGCTGTCGCCGCTGGTGGTGCTGGGCTTGACCCTGACCTTTGCCGGCGAATCACTCAGCGGTCAGCAGATCATTGGCATCCTGCTCATCCCGTGTGGCATGGCTTGCCTGTTGTGGCAGGGCGGGGGTGGAGATCGGTTGCCGTGGTCGATGCTGCCGGTGGTGGCCCTGATTGGCCTGTGCATCGGTTGCTATACCTGGTTCGACGGCCAGGCCGTTCGTTTGTGGGGCAAGCCTTGGGATTACCTGGTGTGGCTAACCCTGCTCAGTGCCTGGCCGTTTCCAGTGTTGGCCTGCGTCGCACGGCGCGCGCCGTTCGTGCTGTTCTGGCGTACCCAATGGCGCCTGGGCGTGGCGGTCGGTGTATGCGTATTGTTCAGCTATGCCCTGGTCCTTTGGGCCATGCACCTTGGCTCGGTGGCGGAAGCTGCGGCGCTGCGCGAGCTGAGTGTGATCCTGGTGGTACTGCTGGGCATGCGTTATCTCAAAGAACCTTTCGGCGGCCCCAGACTCCTAGCTTGCGGGCTGGTCCTGGCAGGCATGCTGGTGATGAAGCTCTAACCCATTATCCAACAAGGAGTCCTGAGCATGACCGTCGCCCTGTGGTGCATTCTGATCGCGCTGCTGTTGAACCCCCTGTGTGCCTTGATCGCCAAGGTGAGCAGCGGCCGCTTCGGCCTCAAGGACAACCACGACCCGCGAGCCTTCCTCGACACCTTGTCAGGGCTGCCTCGGCGTGCCCATGCCGCCCAGCAGAACGGTTACGAGGCGTTTCCGGCGTTTGCCGCTGCGGTGCTGGTCGCCGATATCGTCGGCAATGCCGAGCAGGTGACCCAGGATGTGCTCGGCGTGCTGTATATCACCAGCCGCTTGCTGTACATCATCTGTTACCTGGCGGACTGGGCGGCGTTGCGCTCGCTGACCTGGTTTGCCGGGTTGGCGTTGATCGTATCGTTCTTCGTGGTTTCCATCTGAATCGCGGCGCTCTGTTCGCGGGCTTGTCGGAGCGCCGAACCGCCGCGAACAGAGCGACACGACTCAAAGTACTTTAGGTACTTCCGGCAGCGGCTTGCCTTTTGGCCACAGCATCCAGATCTGGCCTTGCTGCTTCATGTTACCGGCCAGTTCACCGGCCTCTGGTCCGGTTCCCCAGAACAGGTCCGCACGCACCTCGCCGCTGATCGCGCCGCCGGTGTCCTGGGCGCCTACCGGGCGAACCACGGGCGAGCCGTCGGGGCGTGTCGTCGATAGCCACAGCAGGCTGCCCAATGGGATCACCTTGCGGTCGATGGCCACGCTGTAGCCAGCGGTCAGTGGCACGTTGAGCGAGCCACGAGGCCCTTCGTTGCTGTCCGGGCGAGTGCTGAAGAACACGTAGCTGGGGTTGCTGGCCAGCAGCTCGGGGACGCGCTGCGGGTTGGCCTCGGCCCAGGCATGGATGCTGCCCATGCTGACGTCTTCTTTTTTCAGCAGACCTTGTTCCACCAGCCAGCGCCCGATGGGCCGATAGGGGTGTCCGTTCTGGTCGGCATAGCCCACGCGCAGTTGCCGGCCATCTTCCAGTTGGATCCGCCCCGATCCCTGGATCTGCAGAAACTGCAGGTCCATCGGGTCGGTCAGCCAGGCCAGCACCGGGGCCTTGGCACCTTCGCGGTTGATCACCTCGGCGGTGTCGTATGGCTTGAGTACGCGGCCTTCCAGTCGCCCACGCAGGCGTTTGCCCTTGAGCTCCGGATAGACGCTGGCCAGGTCCACCACGATCATGTCGTCCGGCACGCCATAGACCGCCACATGCGCGGTTTCGCTGCGGGTCAGGCTGCCCGGGTAGACTGGCTCGTAGTAACCGGTGATCAGACCGTTGGCATCGTTCTGTGCCGAACGCAGGCCGTACACTTCCAGGCGCTCCTGCAGGAAGCTGCGCACCTGCTGGGCGTCCACTGGCAGGTCGGCAGCGGCGGTGCAGGTCTCGGCCCACACTGCGTCGCGTTTGAGTTTCTCGCAGCCATTGCGCCAGGCTTGGAAACCGGCGACCAGGTCGCTGTCGCTGACGCTCGGTAAGTCTTGCCAGGTGGCGTGGCTATAGGTGGCGACGGCGTGAGGCTCGGGTTTGGCTTTGTCGCTGCCATTGCAGCCCGCCAGCAGGGCCAGGGCCGGGAGTGTCCAGGCAAGGTGACGCAAGGCTGATTTCATGTCGGTGTTCCTGTGCGTGGCGAAGATGAAGATTCGCCCCTGTTATTCATATGGCTATTGGCCTTTGGCTGCTTGCCAGCGATACTGGCCGCCCTTTGCCCAGGCCTGGATGACCGTGATGTTCAAGCGATTGACCGTGATACTGCTCGCCGCGCTGAGCCTGGCTGCCTGTGGCGGTGTCGACCCGAACTCGCCCCTGGGCAAGCGCAAGGCGATCTTCAAGGCCATGCTCCATACCAGCGAGGACATGGGCGGCATGTTACGCGGTCGCCTGCCATTCGATGGGGTGAAGTTCGCCGAAGGCGCGCTGAAGCTCGATGGTCTGGCCCATGAGCCCTGGCAGCATTTTCCGCAGGTGAAGGATACCGGTGAAAGCAGTGCTCGTGCCGAGGTGTGGGAAAAGCAGGCACGGTTTCAGGAACTCGCCCGGCAACTGGAAAGCGTAACCGGTGAGTTGGTCGAGGTGACGCGTGAGCAGCCGCTGCTGGCGTCCGAGATGAAAGCGCCGATGGACAAGGTCGAGGCGGCTTGCAAGGCCTGTCATCGTGAGTTTCGTAATCATTGAGCAGTTGCACGATCGCCGGCAGCCTGCCCCCAGAACTGCGTAGGCTTCGAGCGCGCCGCAGTCGTTGGGGGCCAGCTTGCCGGCGATGAGAGCCTGATGGCTGGAGCCTGCTTCAGCGGTCCAGATCGTCGACCGCTTCCTGCAGCTCTTTACGGGCCTCGGCAAGCTTGTCCTTGCGCTTGTTGATCTTCTCGGCGTCGCCTTTCTTTTCAGCCTTCTTCAGATCGTATTCACGCTCGGCCACCTCGTGGCGCGCTTCTAGAACCTTCTGCTCGCGTTCTTTGCGCAGGCTGCTGTCGGTGCAGTGCTTGACGCCGTCCAGAGCCTTTTCGAGGCCGTCGACCTGGGCGTCGTTGTCAGCGGCGCGGGCCTCTTTCAGCTGGTTCTCGATAGCGCTGCGCTTGGCGGCGCAACCGGTCAGGCCGGGGTCGGGCTGGGCGGCTTGAGCCAGGCCAGCGGCGAGCCCGAGGGCAGTCAGCAGGACGAAAGTGGAAATACGTTTCATAGGGCCTCCTTGACGGGGCGGTGCAAAAAAGTGGGGAAATCCTGCCTGGGTTTTGCTGATTTAGGAACCCTTGGTGGGCATTTGGAGTGAAGATTCAGAATTTTCCTAGCTCTCTTGTAGGAACTGATGGCTTGGTCCTGAGCTGCTTCTGTTGGAATCCGTCGACACCCTGTTCACCTAGCGCAAGCGCGATGGCTTGCACCGACGGTTCGGCGAAAAATGCCGCCAGCCGGGCCGCACGGGACTGACCGATACCTGGCAAGGTTTGCCAGTCCTGTACGCTGCGTTGGGCGAGCTGCTGCCAATCGCCCTGCAGCACACTGTTTCGCGGCAGGGGGACACCGAGGCCGCGCAGCCACTGCTCGAATGGACGCGCGCGGGCGAGCTCGGCCAGTGCCTGCAGCTTGGCTGCGCGGGCGCTGTCGAAACCCGCCAGCGTTGCCAGGTGCTGGCTGTCGAGCGTCAGCCAGTCGGTCATGTCCGTCACTTGCCCGGCTTGTACCAGGTGCCGCCAGGTGCCCTGGCCCAAGCCGGGCAATGCCAGCCCCTGCTTACCACTGAGCCAGGTCAAACGGGCTATGAACTGGGCTTCGCAGCGCTCGCTGGTTTGCCAGCAGGTAAGAGCGCCATGCTGCGTGGGGTCGGGCGATGCGACTGGCTGGCGCTCGCTGGCGCGGTGCACCACCTGCTCGAAACGGGGGATGGTCAATCCGGCCAAGCTGACGGCGACCTGATCGCCGGGGCGGATGTCGAGCGCCTGCCAGCGGGCCAGCGAACCCAAGCTGACCTGGCTGATGCGGCGGTCATCCAGCATCACGGGCTTGAGCTTCAAAACCGGGGTGATCTGCCCGGTGCGACCGATGCGAAAGTCGACGTCACCGACTTCGGCCAGGGCCTGGGCGAAGGGGTACTTCCAGGCTGCGATCCAGTATGGGGCGCGGGCCTGCCAGCGCTGTGCGGGAGGCCGGCTGTCCTGGCGCAGAATCACCCCGTCGGTGGCGAAAGGCAGCGCTGACCGGTACCAGTGCTGGCGCCACTCAGCGGCCTCTTGTGGGGTGCTGATGGCCCTGCTGTAACGCAGGCTGTCGGCAAACCCCAGGGTGGCCAGTTGTGTCAGGCGCTCGGCCTGGTTGTCCGGCCCGTGTGGCCAATCCCAGACGAACAGGCCGATGCGCGTACCTTGCTCGTGCCCCAAGCGCTTGCGGGCCAGTAACCCTGCCACGCTGCCGCGGGCGTTGGCACTGCCGGCCTGGGCCTGGACATGCGCCTGCAGGCGCAGATAGAGCTCGCCTTGCAGCACGAGGTCCAACGCCTGCGGCAATTGCCGGGGCAGGGTGCCGAGGTCGCCGATATGGCGGCTCCAGTCATGGCCGTGAACTCCATCGCCGCGGCTGAGCAGGCTTTCCAGCCTACCCTTGCGATAGATCAGGGTGACAGCGACGCCATCGACCTTGGGCTGAATCCAGACGCCTTTCTTGCCGGCCATCCAGCGCTCCACGGCCTGGCTGTCGGGCAGCTTGTCGACCCCGGTGTGTACGACCGGATGGCTGATCGGGCCGCCGGCGCTGGCCAGAGGTGGCCGTGCGCCAGCGAGGCTGAAGCAGCGTTGTAGTTGCCGCAGGCGGCTCTGGCTCTGGTCGTAGATGTCGTCGGGCACCTTGGATAGCCCCAGGCGATGGTATTGGTCGTCCCAGTAGCCCAGGGTTTCGCGCAGCCGTCCGGCCTCGGCTTCGGCCTGTTCGGGGGTGTGCTCGGGGCATTGTGTGGCATGGGCGCTGAGCAGCGGCAGCATCAGCAGAAGGCACAACAGAAGTGACAGTGGCATTGCCTGCGTCCTTGCATGGCGGGTGGAACCGTCAGACTAGGCGGTCGCCCGGGGACAAGGTCGGCAGCTTTGTCAGCCGATATGTCATGAAAAAAGCCCCTGCCAATTGCTTGGCAGGGGCTTTCTCAGGCGGCTGTAGGAAACTTACAGGCCGGCTGCATCACGCAGCGCCTGGGCACGGTCGGTGCGCTCCCAGGTGAAGGTGGTGAAGGTGTCGTCGCCCACGGTCTTCTGCTGTGGGGTACGGCCGAAGTGGCCGTAGGCGGCCGTCTCCTGGTACATCGGGTGGAGCAGGTCGAGCATGTTGGTGATGGCGTATGGGCGCAGGTCGAAGCACTCGCGGACCAGTTGCACGATCTTGTCGTCGGAGACCTTGCCGGTGCCGAAGGTGTTGATCGAAATGGAGGTCGGCTGGGCCACGCCGATGGCGTAGGACACTTGGATCTCGCAACGCTCGGCCAGTCCGGCGGCGACGATGTTCTTGGCGACATAGCGGCCAGCATAGGCAGCGGAGCGATCGACCTTGGACGGGTCCTTGCCGGAGAACGCGCCACCGCCGTGGCGGGCCATGCCGCCGTAGGAGTCGACGATGATCTTGCGACCGGTCAGGCCACAGTCGCCCACCGGGCCGCCGATGATGAAGTTACCGGTCGGGTTGATGTGGTACTGGGTGTCCTTGTGCAGCAGTTCGGCTGGCAGGGTGTGCTTGACGATCAGTTCCATGACCGCTTCCTGCAGGTCTTTCTGCGAGACCTCGGGGTTGTGCTGGGTCGACAGGACCACCGCGTCGATGCCGACCACCTTGCCGTTCTCGTAGCGGCAGGTGACCTGCGACTTGGCATCCGGGCGCAGCCAGGGCAGCAGCTTGGATTTGCGGGCTTCGGCCTGGCGCTCGACCAGACGGTGCGAGAAGCAGATGGGCGCGGGCATCAGCACGTCGGTTTCGTTGCTGGCGTAGCCGAACATCAGGCCCTGGTCGCCTGCACCCTGGTCTTCCGGCTTGGAGCGGTCGACGCCCTGGGCGATGTCCACCGACTGCTTGCCGATGATGTTCATCACGGCGCAGGTGGCACCGTCGAAGCCGACGTCGGAGCTGTTGTAGCCGATGTCGATGATCACCTTGCGGACCAGCTCTTCCAGGTCGACCCAGGCCGAAGTGGTGACTTCGCCGGCGATGATGGCGACACCGGTCTTGACCAGGGTTTCACAGGCAACGCGGGCATATTTGTCCTGGGTGATGATAGCGTCCAGGACCGCGTCGGAAATCTGGTCGGCGATCTTGTCCGGATGCCCTTCGGACACGGACTCGGAGGTGAAAAGGGAGTATTCGCTCATCTCGACGGGTTCCTAAAATTTACCGGTGGTGAGTGTCGCCAGCCGTCCGCTGAAAATGGCGGACCTGGATCTGGAAACCGTTACGCAAGCCCACATAGAGGCTGTCCCCGGGGGCTAGCCCCGCTGCGTTGGCCCAGCGGGCCAGTTCGTCCTGCTCGAAGCCCAGCCAGAGATCGCCGCAGGCATCCCGCGCCCAGCTCTGGTCATGGCTGCACAGCTCGGTGATCAGCAGGCTGCCGCCCGCCGCCACCCGTTTGGCCAGCAGGCGCAGGGCCAGGGCCGGGTCGCTGAAATGGTGCAGCACCATGTTCAGCACAACGCAGTCGGCTTGCACATCCGTTGCACCCAGTGCATCGGCCAACTGCAGGTTTACGTTTGCCAGGTTCTCGCGTTCGCACACCTGGCGTGCCAGCTCGAGCATGGTCGGACTGTTGTCCAGCGCGGTCACCTGGGCGAAGCGGCGGGCCAGGTCCGGCAGGAAACCGCCGTCACCCGGGCCGACCTCCAAGGCGCTGGCGGTCGGTGCGAAGCTCAGGTTGTCGAGCAGCGCCAAGAGGCTCTCGCGGTACTGCGGCAGCCCGGCGATCAGGTCCTGCTGGGCGCGGAATTTCTCCTCGACGCGCAGGAAGAAGTCCTGGCTGGTGGCCGCGCGGCGCTGCTGCACCTGGGCGATCCGGGCCTGGACGTCTTCGGGCAGGACCAGCTCGTCGACCTCTTCGAGCAGCGCCGCATGCAGGCGGCCGCCCAGGCGCAGGCTATCGGGCAGCGCACGGCGGTAGAAGATGGCATTGCCCTCGCGGCGGGTGGCCACCAACTCGGCCTGGGCCAGCACTTTCAGGTGGTGGCTCATGCCAGACTGGCCGACGCCGAAGATCTGCGCCAGCTCCAGCACGCCGAACGAATCGCTGGCCAGCGCGCGCAGGACGTTCAGGCGCAACTCGTCGCCACTGGCCTTGCACAGGGCGGCCAGTGCGTCGCTTTGCTGGGGGGCAGGGTGCGCACGAAGGTTCATGAGGCGGCAGTCTAGTCAGGCCGCGTGGGCGCTGCAAGGCCAATATCAAAAAGTTTTGATATTGCGCGATGGGTGGCATCGAAGAAGGCTTCATTGGCTGTCAATATGTATCGCCAGAGACTTTTCTTACAGATTCCGCTGAAATCACAGGAAAATCGCCCAACCGCGACCATCCGTCATTGCCCCCAGGCCCGCTGTGGGCGAAAATGGCGACCTTTTTTCGTTTCACTACCTCATTCAAGCCCCAGGAGATTAGCGATGCCCAGCCGTCGTGAGCGTGCCAACGCCATTCGTGCCCTCAGCATGGATGCCGTGCAAAAGGCCAACAGCGGCCATCCAGGTGCCCCCATGGGCATGGCGGATATCGCCGAAGTGCTTTGGCGCGACTATCTGAAGCACAACCCGAGCAACCCGGATTTCGCCGACCGTGACCGTTTCGTGCTGTCCAACGGCCACGGCTCGATGCTGATCTATTCGCTGCTGCACCTGACCGGCTACGACCTGTCGATCGACGATCTGAAGAGCTTCCGCCAGTTGCACAGCCGCACCCCGGGTCACCCGGAATACGGCTATACCCCAGGTGTCGAGACCACCACCGGCCCGCTTGGCCAGGGCATCGCCAACGCCGTGGGCTTCGCCCTGGCGGAAAAGGTCCTGGCGGCTCAGTTCAACCGTGAAGGCCACACCATCGTCGACCACCACACCTACGTGTTCCTTGGCGACGGCTGCATGATGGAAGGCATCTCCCACGAAGTCGCGTCGTTGGCTGGCACCCTGGGGCTGAACAAGCTGATCGCCTTCTACGACGACAACGGCATCTCCATCGACGGTGAAGTGCATGGCTGGTTCACCGACAACACGCCGGCGCGCTTCGAAGCGTACAACTGGCAGGTGATCCGCAACGTCAACGGTCACGATGCCGACGAGATCAAGATGGCCATCGAGACGGCGCGCAAGAGCGACCGTCCGACCCTGATCTGCTGCAAGACCATCATCGGTTTCGGCTCGCCGAACAAGCAGGGCAAGGAAGACTGCCACGGCGCGCCACTGGGCAACGACGAAATCGCTCTGGCCCGCAAGGAACTGAACTGGAACTACGGCCCGTTCGAAGTTCCGGCAGAAATCTACGCCGAGTGGGACGCCAAGGCCGCCGGTGCCAAGGCCGAAGCCGAGTGGAACCAGCGCTTCGAAGCCTATGCCAAGGCCTACCCGGAACTGGCGGCGGAGTTCAAGCGCCGTGACAGCGGCGAGCTGCCGGCCGACTTCAGCGAAAAGGCCCAGGCCTATATCAATGAAGTCGCTGCCAAGGGCGAGACCATCGCCAGCCGCAAGGCCAGCCAGAACACCCTGAATGCATTCGGCCCGCTGCTGCCCGAGTTCCTCGGCGGCTCCGCCGACCTGGCCGGCTCCAACCTGACCCTGTGGAAAGGTTGCAAGGGCGTCGAAGCCAATGACGCCAGCGGCAACTACGTGTTCTATGGCGTGCGTGAATTCGGCATGACCGCGATCATGAACGGCGTTGCCCTGCACGGCGGTCTGGTGCCTTACGGCGCGACCTTCCTGATGTTCATGGAATACGCCCGCAATGCCGTGCGTATGTCGGCACTGATGAAGCAGCGCGTCATCCACGTCTACACCCACGACTCCATCGGTCTGGGCGAAGATGGCCCGACCCACCAGCCGATCGAGCAGCTGACCAGCCTGCGCAGCACCCCGAATCTGGACACCTGGCGTCCAGCCGACGCGGTCGAGTCGGCCGTGTCCTGGAAACACGCCCTGGAGCGCAAGGACGGCCCATCGGCGCTGATCTTCTCGCGCCAGAACCTGCAACATCAACCACGCGATGCCCAGCAGATCGCCGATATCAGCCGCGGTGGATACGTGCTCAAGGATTGCGCGGGCGAGCCTGAGCTGATCCTGATCGCCACCGGTTCGGAAGTGGGGCTGGCCGTCCAGGCCCAGGCCAAGCTGACCGAGCAGGGTCGCAAGGTACGTGTGGTGTCGATGCCGTGCACCAGCGTATTCGACGCCCAGGATGCGGCCTACAAGCAGTCGGTACTGCCGGTGGAAGTCGGTGCGCGCATCGCCATCGAAGCAGCGCATGCCGACTTCTGGTACAAGTACGTCGGCCTCGAAGGTCGTATCATCGGTATGACCACTTATGGCGAGTCGGCCCCGGCTGCCGCGCTGTTCGAGGAATTCGGCTTCACCCTGGAGAACATCCTGGGCACCGCCGAAGAGCTGCTGGAAGACTGATGTAAAGATCTGCGAGCGGTGTCGCTCCTGTTCGCGGGCAAGCCCGCTCCCACAGGGTTTCTTGCAACCTCTGTGGGAGCGGGCTTGCCCGCGAATGCGACACCACAAATGCTGCAGACAACCCACAACGATCTGTTCCGCGAGCCAACGAATGCCCCACCCGCGTCCCTATAAAGTTGCACTCAACGGTTACGGCCGCATCGGTCGTTGTGTCCTGCGCGCACTGTTCGAGCGAGGGGCGAAGGCCGGATTCGAGATCGTCGCACTGAATGACCTGGCCGATCAGGCCAGCATCGAATACCTGACTCGCTTCGACTCCACCCATGGGCGTTTCCCCGGTGAGGTGAAGGTCGATGGCGATTGTCTGCATATCAATGGCGACTGCGTGAAAGTGTTGCGCAGCGCCACGCCAGAGGGCGTCGACTGGGCGGGCCTGGACATCGACCTGGTGCTGGAGTGCTCCGGCGCCTACCACACTCGCGCCGATGGTCAGCGTTTCCTGGAGGCCGGCGCACCGCGCGTCCTGTTCTCCCAGCCCATGGCCAGCGAGGCCGATGTCGATGCCACGGTGGTCTACGGAATCAACCAGGATTGCCTGAACGGTAGCGAGCGTCTGGTCTCCAACGCCTCCTGTACCACCAACTGCGGCGTGCCGTTGCTGCGGGTGCTGGATCAGGCGTTCGGCATCGAGTACGTGCAGATCACCACCATCCACTCGGCGATGAACGACCAGCCGGTGATCGACGCCTATCACCACGAAGACCTGCGCCGCACGCGCTCTGCCTTCCAGTCGGTGATTCCGGTCTCGACGGGGCTTGCGCGCGGCATCGAGCGCCTGCTTCCGGAACTTGCCGGGCGAATCCAGGCCAAAGCGGTACGCGTACCGACCGTCAACGTCTCGTGCCTGGATATCACCCTGCAGACTGCGCGTGACACCAGCGCCGCCGAAGTGAACCAGGTACTGCGCGAGGCTGCGCTGCATGGCCCGCTGCAAGGTCTGCTGGCCTACACCGAGCTGCCGCATGCCAGCTGTGATTTCAACCACGACCCGCATTCGGCGATCGTCGATGCCAGCCAGACCCGCGTCTCCGGCCCACGCCTGGTGAACCTGCTGGCTTGGTTCGACAACGAATGGGGGTTCGCCAACCGTATGCTCGACGTTGCACAGCACTACCTGCACGTCGTCAACCCAACCCGCACCAAACAGCCCTGAAGGACTGCATTCATGACCGTGTTGAAGATGACCGACCTCGACCTGCAAGGTAAGCGCGTACTGATCCGCGAAGACCTCAACGTACCTGTGAAGGACGGCGTGGTCGCCAGCGACGCGCGTATCCAGGCCGCGCTGCCGACCATCAAGCTGGCCCTGGAGAAGGGCGCGGCGGTCATGGTCTGCTCGCACCTGGGTCGCCCGACCGAAGGCGAGTTCTCGGCCGAGAACAGCCTCAAGCCAGTGGCCGAGTACCTGACCAAGGCCTTGGGCCGTGAAGTACCGCTGGTTGCCGATTACCTCGAAGGCGTCGAGGTCAAGGCCGGTGACCTGGTGCTGTTCGAGAACGTGCGCTTCAACAAGGGCGAGAAGAAGAACGCCGACGAGCTGGCACAGAAGTACGCCGCCTTGTGCGACGTATTCGTCATGGACGCCTTCGGCACCGCGCACCGCGCCGAAGGTTCGACCCACGGCGTGGCCAAGTTCGCCAAGGTCGCTGCTGCCGGTCCGCTGCTGGCGGCCGAGCTGGACGCACTGGGCAAGGCACTGAAGGCGCCGGCCAAGCCGATGGCGGCCATCGTCGCCGGTTCCAAGGTGTCGACCAAATTGGACGTGCTGAACAGCCTGAGCTCGGTCTGTGACCAGCTGATCGTCGGTGGCGGCATCGCCAACACCTTCCTCGCCGCCGCCGGTCACCCGGTCGGCAAGTCGCTGTACGAAGCCGACCTGGTCGACACGGCCAAGGCCATCGCCGCCAAGGTCAGCGTGCCGCTGCCGGTCGATGTGGTAGTCGCCAAGGAATTCGCCGAGAGCGCCGAGGCTACCGTCAAGGCCATCGCCGACGTTGCCGCCGACGACATGATCCTCGACATCGGCCCACAGACCGCCGCCAACTTCGCCGAGCTGCTGAAGTCGTCCAAGACCATTCTGTGGAACGGCCCGGTCGGCGTGTTCGAGTTCGACCAGTTCGGCAACGGCACCCGGGTGCTGGCCAAGGCCATTGCCGAAAGCGCTGCGTTCTCCATCGCCGGGGGTGGCGATACCCTGGCCGCTATCGACAAGTATGGCGTGGGCGCGGATATCTCCTACATTTCTACCGGTGGCGGTGCGTTCCTCGAGTTCGTCGAGGGCAAGGTTCTGCCTGCCGTGGCAATCCTGGAAGAACGGGCCAAGGCCTGATAATGGCAGCGCCTGGCAAAGGGAGCGACCTGATGGTCAAGCTGTTGCCTTTGATGATCACCGCCGGTCTGCTGGGCGCTTGCTCCGGCAGACCGCCCGCGGAAGACTCGGCACATCCGCCCAAGGGCGGTTGCTACCAGTCGCAGTGGCAGGCCGAGACCGTGCCGGTGATCAACAAGCGCGTGGGCCCGGAGGGCCTGGAAAAGTACGATGAAGAACACCAGCGCCAGGCCCCGGGTTGCCCTTGATCGGTAACCGGGCAACCTAATCGGCATTTGGTGGTCTTGAACACAGGGGCCGCACCGCAGCCCCCAGCGGAGTAATGTGATGAAAGCGCTACTGGCCTCGATGGCCCTGGCGACATTGGCAGGATGCTCGCTGCTGCAGCCGGCGCCAGAAGCACCGGCTGACGATTGGACCCGCTGGGTCTGCGACACCCAGGCTGAAGTGCTTTGGCGCTTCGCCGACGCGCAACGCGACGCGGTCGACGTGCGCCTCGGCGGCGGCGACCAGGTCTATCGGCTCAAGTCCGAGCCGGGCGCTTCGGGCGCGCTGTACAGCGATGGCGTGCTGGCGTTCCACACCAAGGGTGAGGAAGGCCTGGTCTACTGGGTGGCGACCAACGATCTGATTGGGCGGGGCTGCAAGGCACCGTGACTGGCCGGGCCGTATCGATGGCCCACACTACTTGAACAGCAACCGCCCCTGCGGCAGGCTTGCACGAAACAAACGACGCTTGTCGGGAGAGAGATACACAATGGCACTCATTAGCATGCGCCAGATGCTGGACCACGCCGCCGAGTTCGGTTACGGCGTTCCAGCTTTCAACGTCAACAACCTCGAGCAAATGCGCGCCATCATGGAAGCCGCCGACAAGACCGACTCCCCGGTCATCGTCCAGGCGTCGGCCGGTGCGCGCAAATACGCCGGTGCGCCGTTCCTGCGCCACCTGATCCTGGCGGCCATCGAGGAATTCCCGCACATCCCGGTGTGCATGCACCAGGACCACGGCACCAGCCCTGACGTGTGCCAGCGCTCCATCCAGCTGGGCTTCAGCTCGGTGATGATGGACGGTTCGCTGAAGGAAGACGGCAAGACCCCGTCCGACTACGACTACAACGTCCGTGTGACTCAGCAGACCGTGGCGTTCGCCCACGCCTGTGGCGTGTCGGTAGAGGGCGAGCTGGGCTGCCTGGGTAGCCTGGAAACCGGCCAGGCTGGCGAAGAGGACGGTATCGGCGCCGAAGGCACCCTGGACCACAGCCAGATGCTGACCGATCCGGAAGAGGCCGCCGACTTCGTCAAGAAGACTCAGGTCGACGCCCTGGCCATCGCCATCGGCACCAGCCACGGTGCCTACAAGTTCACCAAGCCACCCACCGGTGACATCCTGGCGATCGACCGCATCAAGGAAATCCACAAGCGCATCCCCAACACGCACCTGGTGATGCATGGTTCGTCCTCGGTACCGCAGGACTGGCTGGCGATCATCAACGAGTACGGTGGCCAGATCAAGGAAACCTACGGCGTACCGGTCGAAGAAATCGTCGAAGGCATCAAGTACGGCGTACGCAAGGTCAACATCGATACCGACCTGCGCCTGGCCTCGACCGGTGCCATTCGCCGTTACATGGCCCAGCATCCGAGCGAGTTCGACCCACGTAAGTTCTTCGCCGAAACCGTGAAGGCCATGCGTGACGTGTGCATCGCCCGTTACGAAGCCTTCGGCACCGCCGGCAATGCCTCGAAGATCAAGCCGATCTCCCTGGAAGGCATGTTCCAGCGTTACGCCAAAGGTGAACTGGCCGCCAAGGTCAACTGATCGGCTCTCGCCGCTCAGACCCCGAAAACCCGCAGCGATGCGGGTTTTTTTTGGGCTCTTCACGGAATGTTGGGAAAGAGTGGCGGCGATTGGCTTAGCGGCAGATTGGTGAGAGCCACCAGGTGCTTGTCTTGGGGGTTGAGGCGGCGCTCGATCTCACAGGCGCCAAATACCTTACGGCAGGCATTAAATAGGTTTCTTCCGCGCAAATGGATTGCACCAACATGAAGTTGGCAAGCTGACCGTTAGTCGGCTAATTTCATAGTTGATGGCGGATTGCCATTTGGTCGCGTTGCGAGTTTCCTGGCCACCGCTAAAGTAAACAATCGGATCCAATTGCAAGTCGAAGTCGATCTAACAAGAGACGCAGCATGGATGGCGCTAACCCTCACCCCCCGGAAAACCGTTCGGTCCTTCTGGTGGTAGACGATTACCCCGAGAACCTCATCAGCATGCAGGCTTTGCTCGCCCGTCAGGATTGGCAGGTGGTAACCGCCAGCTCAGGTATGGAAGCCCTGAGCGCATTGCTCGAATATGAGGTCGATCTGGTATTGCTGGATGTACAGATGCCGGAAATGGACGGCTTCGAAGTCGCCCGGTTGATGCGCGGCAGCCAGCGCACCCAGCTCACCCCAATCATCTTCCTCACCGCCAACGAGCAGTCCGAGGCCGCCGTGCGCAAGGGTTACGCCAATGGCGCGGTGGATTACGTATTCAAACCCTTCGACCCGCAAATCCTCAAACCGAAGGTGCAGGCCCTGCTGGATCAGCAGCGCAACAGACGCATGCTGCAGCGGCTCACCCGCGAGCTGGAGGCAGCGCACGCCTTCAATGCCTCGATTCTGGACAACGCTGCCGAGGGCATCCTGGTCGTCGATGTGCAAGGCACCATCGGCTTTGCCAATCCCGCGATCTGCAGGCTGCTGGACACGTCCGTGGAGCAGCTCCGGGGCAGCCACCTGCTGAGCCTGTTGCCGGTACCGGAAGGGACTGCCTGGAGCGAATCGGACTTCTTCAGGGCCTTCCAGGCTCAGCAGATCTTCCGGGTGCATGATGCCCAGTTGCGCACCCGGAGCGGGCAACTGGCGCCAGTAGCGTTGTCGTGCGCACCGTTGCCGGCCGAGCAGCGAGCGATGGTGGTGACCGTGCTCGACATGTCGGCGGTACGCAACCTGCACCAGCAACTGGAGTATCAGGCGGTGACCGATCCGCTGACCGGTCTGCTCAACCGAAGAGGCTTCTACCAAGCGGCCGAGGGCGTGTTGCTGCGCAACGAGCGTTCGGAAAAAGCGCAGGCGTTGATGTACATGGACCTGGACGGTTTCAAGCGGATCAACGATTCGCTTGGCCATGAGACCGGCGATCACGTGTTGCGCTGGGTTGCCGAGCAGTTCAAGGACTGCCTGGGCAGCGAGGCTCTGCTGGCGCGAATGGGCGGTGACGAATTCACCGCACTGTTCGATGGCCTGCCGTACCCCGAGCTGGCCGGTCGATACGCCGAAAAACTGCTCGAGCGCATGTCGGTGTGCCAGCAGGTCAATGGGCTGGAGCTCAGCCTTGGTGTCAGTATCGGCATCGCCACTTATCCGGACTGCGGTGCCACGGTCGAGGGCTTGTTGCGTGCGGCCGACGCCGCCATGTACGCGGCCAAGCAGGCCGGGCGCCAGCAGTATCGCTTCTATGACCAGGAACTCAACGGCCGCGCGCGTTCGCGGCTGATGCTCGAGACCAGCGTGCGCAGCGCCATCGAGCAGCACGACTTCAGCCTGGTCTATCAGCCCCAGGTGGGCTTTGCCGATGGTCGCCTGCGCGGCTTCGAAGCCTTGTTGCGTTGGCAGCATCCGAGTGTCGGCGATGTGCCGCCGGGGCTGTTCATCCCCTTGCTGGAGGAAGCGCGGCTGATCAGCCGCCTGGCCAGCTGGATCTACCGCCAGGGGGCTGCGCAGCGACAGGCCTGGTGCGAGCGCTTTCCAGCGGATCTGGTGCTGGGCATCAGTTTGAGCAGAGCACAGTTCACCATGCCCAACCTGGTGGAGGAGCTGCGTCAGGTCATCGAGACATGTGACTTGGTGCCGTCGCAGCTGGAAGTCGAGATTGCCGAGACCTCGTTGATGTACAACATCGATGCTGCGGTGAAGCAGGTGCATCGCCTGCGCGACCTGGGGGTGCGGGTCGCGCTGGACGATTTCGGCGCTGGCGACTGTTCGCTGCGTATGATCCGCGACCTGCCCATCGACACCCTCAAGCTCGACCGCCATCTGGTGGCCCGGCTGCCGGATTCGGAGTTGGACACTGCACTGGCGCGCAGCGTCATCGGCCTGTGTGACGAGTACCGCATCACGGTGATCGCCGAAGGCGTGGAGACACCGGCCCAGGCTGCCTGGCTCAAGGCCAATGGCTGTGCCTACGTGCAGGGCTTCCTCGTTGCCCACCCGTTGACCGCCGTGGATGCCGGCAACTTTGCGCCGATTTTCCCCTGGCCAGCCTGCTAGTTGGATAAACTCGCGTCTGTTATCCAAGAACGTCGGGCCATGACCGTCTTACGCTATTTGCAAGCCTACCCGCCGCACCTTCAGGAGCAGGTCCGCCAGATGATCGACAACGATCGACTGGGCGAGTACCTGCAGCGGCGCTATTTCGAGCGTCACGACGTGCAGAGCGACCGGGCGTTGTACGAGTATGCCCAGGGCCTGCGCCAGCAGTACCTGCGCAGCGCGCCGAACCTCGACAAGGTGCTGTTCGACAATCGTCTGGACCTCACCCACCGGGCCCTGGGGTTGAATACCGCGGTGTCGCGTGTGCAGGGCGGCAAGCTCAGAGCCAAGAAGGAAATCCGTATCGCCTCGCTGTTCAAGGAGGCCGCGCCACAGTTTCTGCGCATGATCGTCGTGCATGAACTGGCCCACCTGCGCGAGCGCGATCACAACAAGGCGTTCTACCAGCTTTGCCAGCACATGGAGCCGGACTACCACCAACTGGAATTCGACCTGCGCATCTACCTGACCTATCGGGAACTGCCGGGCCACGCTTGAGGACCACGCAGCATGGAAGTGAGCAAGACCAAGAGCAGTTTCTATCGGCGCCTTTACGTGGCCTGGCTCATCGATAGTCAGACTGCGACCAGTGTGCCGGCGCTGATGGAGGCCACCGGCATGCCGCGGCGCACGGCGCAAGACACCATCGTCGCGCTGGCCGACCTGGACATCGTCTGCGAGTTCGAGCAGCAGGAGGGCGCGCGCAATCACGCCGGGCACTACCGCATCCATGATTGGGGGGCGATCGACAAGCAATGGATCATCCGGCACCTGCGGCAGATCCGCGAGGTGCTGGGCTACCCGTGAACGCTTAGCCTTTGCGCATGCCGATGTGGGGGATGCCGTCCTCGAGGTATTCCTCGCCAGCCACTTCGAATCCATGTTGGGCATAGAAGCCCTTCAGGTGGGCCTGGGCCGAGAGATAGACCGGCGTGCCGGGCCAGCAGTGCCCGGCGGCTTCCAGGCCCTTGAGCAACAGCGGATGACCGAGCTTTTCGCCTCGTGCCCGCGGTGACGTCACCACCCGGCCAATGACCACATCGCCACCCTGGGACTGCGGGTCGAGCAGGCGCAGGTAGGCCACCAGTTGGTCATCCTGCCAACCCATCAGGTGCAGGGTATCGCCGGTCAGGTCCTGGCCGTCGACTTCCTGGTAGGCGCAGTGTTGTTCGACCACGAAGACTTCGGTGCGCAATTGCAGAATGGCATAGAGCTGTTCCTTGCTCAGGTCGGTGTGATGCTTGCAGATCCATTCAGTGGACATTGAAGTAACTCCTCGGAAAGACGAGCGATCATCGCAAATCGAGGCGGCGACGACGAGCCGATCGGTGCTTCAAGCCATGTCGATCCAGGGCCGGACAACGAGTCGGCCAAAATAGAGGCTAATTGACATTAATGGCCGCTGCCCAACGGGATGGCTTTGTGTAACCTCGTGGTCTGGCGTTTCCCTCCACAGCATCTCCCCTGTTGCAAAAGGACTTGAACATGAAGTCACTGCTTTGTGTATTGGGCCTGTTGAGCATAATGCTGTCGCCTCCGGCTCCGGCCAGCGACACGCTGCGGCTGGTGGCAGATAACTGGCCGCCGTTCACCGATGCCAGTATGCCAGGTGGTGGTTTGGCCACCCGCATCGTCAGCACGGCGCTGACCCGCGCGGGGTATACCTGCGTCACCGAGGAAGTGCCTTGGGCGCGGGCGCTGATGGGCATCGGCGAAGGCCGTTACGATGTACTGGTCAATGCTTGGTACAACGATTCGCGTACCCGTATCGGGCACTTCTCCAAGGCGTACCTGAGCAACCGGGTCCGTCTGCTCAAGCGCAAGGGTGACAGCTTCCTTTATCGACGCCCGGCCGACCTGTATCCGCACAGCATCGCCGTGGTTCGTGACTACGCCTACACGACACAATTCGACGGTGATGCCCGGTTACGCAAGGTCGAGGTGCGCTCATTCTCGTCCGCCGTGCGCATGCTGGCGGCTGGGCGTGTCGATCTGGCGGTGGAGGATGAGCAGGTTGCCCGTTTCCATTTGCAGCGCGAGCCGGCCTGGGTGCGCGATGCGGTCGAGTTGGTGGAGCCGCCGCTGGCGGAGAATACCCTGCATATCCTGGTGAGCCTGAAGCACCCGGGGCACGAGGAGATCATCGAGCGCTTCGAGCGGGCCATCGCTGCAATGAAGGCCGATGGCAGCTACGCGCGGTTGTCGCGCCAGTACGGCTTCTGATTGATGTCCGCTTTTTCAAGTCGGCGCACTTTCCTTGATCAGGTGCGCAGCCATGGTGCGCAGCGGCGCCAATTGTCGACAGATCAATGCCAGCTGGGTCTGCACCAGGCGTTGATGCTCATCCAGCTCATCGGGCATCTGCTCCAGCTGATTGGCCAAGGCTTCTTCGGCATCGCTGTGGATCGCTACCGGCAAGCGCGCCGCCAGGCCATTGGCGATCTCATCGAGGCTGTTGGCCAGGCTCTGCGCCGCGCCATCGATCAACTGTTCCTGGACCTCGGCCGGTAGCGCCGTATCGCGGTGGGCGCCAAGGCCGGAAAGATAGCTGAGCAAGGTATGCGACAGCACCAGGAAGCGGAAACCGACGTCGGCTTCCTTGCGGAAGTGCCCAGGCTCCATGAGCATGTTGGCCAACGTGGTGGACAGCGCCGCGTCGGCGTTGTGGGCGTTGCGTCGGGCCAGGCGGTAGGCCAGGTCGTCGCGTTTGCCATGGGCGTACTGCTGCATGATCTGGCGCAGGTACACGCTGGCGCAGGCGAGGGTGTTGGCCAGCGCCTTGTTCAGGCGCCGTCCCTGCCAGTCGGGCAGGAACAGGAACACCGCCAGGATGGCGATCAGACTGCCGACCAAGGTATCGAACAGCCGCGGCAGGAACAGGCCGTAGCCATCGCCGATCTGGTTGAAGCAGAACAGCACCATCAGCGTGATCGCGGCGGTAGCCAGGGTATAGCGGGTGGTACGGTTGACGAAGAACACCACCCCTGCGACCACGGCGAACAGCGACTGGATGATCGGATTGGGGAACAGGTCGAACAGCGCCCAGCCCACGGTCAGGCCGATGGCCGTGCCGAACACCCGCTGCACCAGCTTGCGCCGGGTGGCGCCGTAGTTGGGTTGGCAGACGAACAGCGTGGTGAGGATGATCCAGTAGCCCTGGGTCGGGTGGATCAGATGCACCATGCCATAGCCGATCGACAGCGCCAATGGCAGGCGCAAGGCATGCCTGAACAATAGCGAAGTGGGAGTGAGCTGGGTGCGTAGACGCGTCCAGACGTCCTTGAGGGTGCGCGGCGAACGGTCCAGCAGGCTGCTGTCGCTGGCGTCGGCGAGGCTGTCGGGGTTGCTGGCGGCACTGAGCAGGCGGTCGAGGGTGGCCAGGTTGGCTGCCAGTGCGCGCAGCGAGCGCAACAAACCCCGCCAGGCGGGATTGTTCTGTTGGCGTAGGTGTTCGAGTGAGGCGTTGAGGTCTTCCAGGGCATCGGCGAAGCGGGAGTCGAGGACGAACGGCTGACGCAGGCGGATCGACCGCCCCAGCTCCTGGCAAGCCGAGCCCTGCTGGCGCAGCAGGCGCTGGCAGCGGAACATCACGTCGCTGTGGAAGAACGCCTCGGCCAGGGCGTTGTAGGGATAGTGCGAGGCGCTGACCCGCTCATGGATGTCCTGGGCCAGAAAGTACAGTTTCAGGTAGCGGCTGACCTTGGAGTTGGGCTGGCTGTTGCCGACGCGGTGCAGAATGATTTCCTTGGCGGCGTTGAGCGCCGCCACCACCTTGCCGTTCTGCTGTGCCAACTCCAGGCGCCGAGCCTCGAGGTCAAGGTTGCGGATCGGTTCGAACAGATTGGCCTTGAGCTTGAGGTACAGGCCCAGCTCCTGGAACAGCTTGGCCAGGCTCTGCTGCACCGGTTGATTGGAAAACAACAGTTGCCACACTACCGACAGCAGGCCGTACCAGGCTGCGCCGGCCACCAGCAGCATCGGCTCGTGCCAGAAATCGCTGACCTGGCCGCCCCGCTGGTCCACGCCGATCATGGTGTATACCGAGGTGATCAGTGTGGCCGAAGCGATCGCCCCATAGCGTTCGCCGAGCGCGCCGAGCATGGTCAGGCCGAATGCGGCCAGGGCCAGGGCGATGACGAAGATCCAGGGGTAGGGGAACAACAACTCCACCGCCAGGGCGGCGATGGCGAAGCACACCAGAGTCACGGCCAGGGCGCTGAGACGCCCTTGCCAGCTGTCGTCGGTTTCGGCCAGGGCGCTGGCGATGATGCCCAGGAACAAGGGAATCAGCAGCCCCATCTCGTCCTGGTACCAGCACAGCGCCATGCTGCCGGTAAGCGCAACCGTTACCCGGATGCTGTAGCTGAACTTGTCTTGGCCCCACAGGCGACGCAGTGACTGACGGAACGAGCTCGATGACATGATGGCCTGCTGGGCAGTGATCGATTGAATGCATGAGCGCACAGACCAGCAAGAAGCGTTCCGTGCTGCTCGATGGACTCTACTCTACACGAACTGCGCGGCGGCGTTGGCAGAGGCCCAGGCCCACTGGAAATTGAAACCGCCCAAGTGGCCGGTGACGTCGAGCACTTCGCCGATGAAGTACAGGCCCGGGCTCTTCAGCGACTCCATGGTCTTGGACGACACCTCGCGGGTATCGACGCCGCCGAGGGTCACTTCGGCGGTGCGGTAGCCTTCGGTGCCGGCCGGCACCAGTTGCCACGCGGCCAGTTTATCGGCGATCTGCGTCAGCTCTGCCGGGGTGTACTGCTTCATCGGCCGCGAGTCGAACCACTGTTCGGCCAGCAGGTTGGCCAACTTGCGGGTGAACACCTCGCCGAGCACCGTCTTCAGCTCGCTGTTGCCTCGTTCGGCCTGCTGTTGTTGCAGCCATTGCAGGGCGTCGTGGTCAGGCAGCAGGTTGAGCTCCAGCGTGTCGCCTGCTTCCCAGAACGACGAGATCTGCAGGATCGCCGGACCGCTGAGGCCGCGGTGGGTGAACAGCAGGTTTTCCCGGAAACTGGTGCCATTGCAGCTGGCGATGCAGTCCAGCGAGGTGCCGGAAAGCTCTGTGCACATTGCCTTGAGTTGCGGCTCGGTGATGGTGAACGGCACCAGTCCTGCGCGGGTCGGCAGCAGTGTATGGCCGAACTGGCGCGCCACTTGATAACCGAAACCGGTGGCGCCGAGGGTCGGAATCGACAGACCGCCGGTGGCGATCACCAGTGACTGGCAGGCGAACGGGCCGACGCTGGTCTGTAGCAGGTAACCGGCTTCGGTTTTTTCGATGTGCTCGATGCTGGTGTGCATGCGCAACTGCGCACCGGCCTCGTCGCATTCGCTCAGCAGCATGTCGAGGATGTCGCCGGCCTTGTTGTCGCAGAACAGCTGGCCGAGCTTCTTCTCGTGATACGGCACCCCGTGCTTGGCTACCAGCTCGATGAAGTCCCACTGGGTGTAGCGGGCCAGGGCCGACTTGCAGAAGTGCGCGTTGTGCGAGAGGAAGTTGCCGGGTTCGGTGTACAGATTGGTGAAGTTGCAGCGCCCGCCGCCGGACATGAGGATTTTCTTGCCAGGCTTGTTGGCGTGGTCGAGCAGCAGTACCCGGCGGCCACGGCGGGCGCTTAGCTGAGCGCACATCAGGCCCGCGGCGCCAGCGCCGATGATGATCACGTCGGTGGTGTGCACGGTGTTACCTCTTGAATGTTTCTGGGGCTGCTGTGCCGCCCATTCGCGGGGCAAGCCCGCTCCCACAGGATCTCAATGATCCTTCAGACGGGGGAGTACCTGTGGGAGCGGGCTTGTCCCGCGAATGGCCCGTGCAGCGGCCGCAAAGAATGATCAGACGATACGAACCTTCAGCGATCGACCCTTGATCTTGCCGCTGTTGAGTCGCTGCATGGCCTGTTTGGCCAGCGCGCGCTCGACGGCGACAAAGGCCTGGAAGTCGAAGATGGCGATCTTGCCGACCTGCTTGCCGGGGATATCGGCGTCGCCGGTCAACGCACCGAGGATGTCGCCTGGGCGCAGCTTGTCCTTGCGCCCGGCAGCGATGCACAGGGTGCTCATGACCGGCAGCAACGGCTCACCACCCTTGTTCTTCAGGCTCTCAAGCGGGTCCCAGCGCAGCGGACTCTTCTGCAGGTCTTCGATGGCCTGGGCGCGGTGCCCTTCGGCCGGGGCCACCAGGCTGATGGCGATGCCTTTCTCGCCGGCACGGCCGGTACGGCCGACACGGTGCACATGAATTTCGGCATCGCGGGCCAACTCGACGTTGATGACCATGTCCAGACCGTCGATGTCCAGGCCACGGGCGGCCACGTCGGTGGCCACCAGCACCGAGCTGCTGCGATTGGCGAACATGGTCAGCACCTGGTCGCGATCACGTTGTTCCAGGTCGCCATGCAGGGCCTGGGCGACGATGCCTTTGGCCGTCAGGTGAGCGACAACATCTTCGCACTGCTGCTTGGTGAAGCAGAACGCCACGCACGATTGCGGGCGGTAGTGGCCGAGCACCCGGGTGACAGCCTCGAGGCGCTGCTGCGGGTCGATCTCGATGAAGCGCTGTTCGATCTGGTTGTCGGCGTGCAGGCTCTCGACCTTGACCTGCTGCGGCTTGCGCATGAAATCGGCGGCCAGTTGCTCGATACCGGCCGGATAGGTGGCGGAGAACAGCAGGGTCTGGCGGCGCGACGGGGTCTTGCCGATGATGCTGGCGATGGCATCGAAGAAGCCCATGTCGAGCATGCGGTCGGCTTCATCGAGCACCAGGGTGTTGAGTCCATCGAGCACCAGGGTGCCCTTGTCCAGGTGTTGCTGGATACGCCCTGGCGTGCCGACGATGATGTGCGCACCGTGCTCCAGAGAGGCGATCTGGGGGCCGAGCGAGACACCGCCGCACAGGGTCAGGATCTTGATGTTGTCTTCGGCGCGGGCCAGGCGGCGCAGCTCCTTGGCGACCTGGTCGGCCAGCTCGCGAGTAGGGCACAGCACCAGGGCCTGGCAACCGAAGTAGCGTGGGTTGATCGGATTGAGCAGACCGATGCCGAATGCCGCGGTCTTGCCGCTGCCGGTCTTGGCCTGGGCGATCAGGTCCTGGCCCTTGAGAATGACCGGCAGGCTTTGCGCCTGAATCGGTGTCATCGAGGCATAGCCGAGGGCGTCCAGGTTGGCCAGCATGGCGGCGGACAGCGGCAGGGAGGCGAAGGCGGTGGAGTCGGTGGTCACGAGGCGGGCCTGCGGTGCGAAGCGAAAAATCTCGCACAGTCTACCAGCCTCATGGCCATTCGCCCTACGATTCCATGTGCGCTTCCGGACGACGGGCACGCCTTCCGTCCGTCGGCGACAACTGCAGGAAGATCGCCGCTGCCAGCATGGCCATGACGCCGATGGTCACGAAGGTCAGTTGGAAGGCCCCCAGCGTGCTATCCACACCTTCGGCGCTGCCGGCTGCGGTGAACCCTCCGAGCAGTGCACCGGCGCACGCCACACCGAGGCTCAGCGACAGCTGCGCGACCACCGACAGCAGGCTGTTTCCGCTGCTGGCGTGTGCATCGTCGAGGTCGATCAGGGTCACCGTGTTCATGGCCGTGAACTGCATCGAGTTGACCGCGCCGAGCAGGCCGAGATGGATGAGCAGCACGGCATAGGGCGTTTGCTCGTCCACCAGCCCGAGGCTGGCCAGGAGCATACCGAGCAGCAAGGTATTGGCGGTGAGGATGATGCGGTAGCCGAAGCGCTCGATCAGTGGCCGGGCTATGGACTTGGCGACCATCGCCGCCGCCGCCAGCGGGATCATGCTCATGCCAGCCTGGGCCGGCGAGTAGCCCAGCGCCACCTGCAGCAGCAGCGGAACCAGGAAGGGCAGGGCGCCGCTGCCCAGACGGGCGAACAGGTTGCCGAGGATGCCGATGGCGAAGGTCCGTACGCGGAACAGGCTGGGCGAGAACAGCGGTTGGGGATCGCGCCCGGCGCGCAGCCAATAGGCCGCCAGGCAGGCCATGCCGGCGAACAGCAGCAGCATCACCCGCAGGTGCGGCAGGTGCAGTTCGCCCAGGCCCTCCATGGCGATGGTGATCAGCACCATCGCCGCGCCGAACAGCAGGAACCCTGGGCCGTCGAAGGTGGTACGTTCGGCGCCGCGCAGGTCAGGGATGAACTTCCACACGGCATAGCAGCCCAGGACGCCGACCGGCAGGTTGAGCAGGAAGATCCAGTGCCAGCTGAGAATCTCCACCAGCCAGCCGCCCACCGTAGGGCCCAGCAGTGGCCCGAGCAGGCCGGGGATGGTGATGAAGCTCATGATCCGCACCAGGTCGCTGCGGGGGTAGGCGCGCAACACCACCAGGCGCCCGACCGGAAGCATCAGCGCCCCGCCCAGACCCTGCACGACCCGCGCGAAGATCAGAAAACCCAGGCTGTTGGCGGCGGCGCACAGCAGCGAGCCGAAGCTGAACAGCAAGATCGCGCTGAAGAAGATGCGCTTGGTGCCGAAGCGGTCGGCGATCCAGCCAGAGGCCGGGATGAGCAGCGCTACGGTGAGCATGTAGGCGATGATCACCCCCTGCATGCGCAGCGGGTCTTCAGCCAGCGAGCGAGCCATGGCCGGCAGCGCGGTGTTGAGGATGGTGCCGTCCAGCGATTGCATGAAGAAGGCGATGGCCACCACCCAGGGGATCCAGCGGGCAGTGACAGGGTCTAGCGGCGTGCGTTCGGGCATGACGTCCTCGTTTGTCAGTGCCGGCCCTTTCGCGGGGCAAGCCCGCTCCTACATGGATTGCGTGATCATCCTGGAGCGGGCTTGCCCGCGAAAGGGCCGGTGGTGCCAATCACAATGTCAGGGTCAGCCCTTTGACCAATGCCCCCGGCAAATGACTCGATCCGGTACTGCGCTGTCCATAGGTACTGGTCGACAGAATCATCTCGCGCTCCTGGGTCAGCGCTTCCAGCTCGCTGCCCAGCAGGTTGTACAGGCTGTCATCGAAGCGCATGGTGCTCACCGGCCCCTGGATCTGCCCGTTCTCGACCCAGAAGGTGGCGAAACGGGTCAGCCCGGTCATGCGCGCGGCGGGTAGGTCCGAGTAATTGAGGTACCAGAGGTTGCTGATGTACAAACCGGTGCCGAGTCGCTCGAGTATCTCGGCGTTAAGCAGATTGCCTGCGGCCAGGCTCAGTGCGCAAGGCGATTCGTAGCGGTCGGCGCCATTGCCCTGCAGTGCGAACTCGGCGGCGCTGCGGGCACTGATCAGTCGTTCGTGGGCCTGGCCGTGGTCGATCAGAGAGACGTCCAGACGTGGCGAGCCTTCGTCGGAAAACGCCGGGCTCAGCGACCCACTGACCTGCTCGGCGAAGCTGACCTGCGGGCTGAGCGTCGCATCGCCGTTGTACAGGCGCTGCAAGGCGCTGTTGCCGGTGGCCAGGGCCTGTGCCGAAAACCCGCCCCAGCACAGCATGCCGGCGATTTCGTCCATGGCCGCCGGGGCCAGGTAGGCGCGGTAACTGCCGGGTTTCAGAGTGATGGCTGCAAGGCCGAGGAAGCCCAGTTGTTCGCGCGCCTGACGCAACCTCGCGGTGAAGTCCACGGCGTTCCAGGCCTGGCCGGCATAGTTGGCTTTAACGGCTTGGCCATTGGCGTGGAACAGGCTCCAATCGAAGTTGAAGCTGTTCGCCTGGTGCCAGCCGAAGGCTCCGAACGAACTGGCGAAGCCGCGGCAGATCGGGCCCGCTGCATAGATGCCGACCAGATCAAGGTCGCCGGCCTCGCGCTCGACCAGTGCCAGCACCTCGTCCAGCTCGGGCAGCGGGTGCTGCTGCTGGCTGTGGGTGTGCCAGGCACTCTCGTTCAGACTCAGGTAAGGGTCGAGCGCCAGCAGTAGCAGGGTCTGGCGCAGCTGCTGCAACGCGTCGTCCAGACGCTGCCGGTCCAGTTGCGCGTCGTCGCTCAAGGTCACCTGCTGCTGCGCCTGGCGCCCCTCGCGCACCAGCCGCAGTTGGGCGCTGGCCTGGGCAACCGTGCCGGCCTGGCGCACCTTGGCGTGGTTGAAGCGGACGAACTGCGACTGCTCGGCACTGAAGCCGAGGGTGAACTGCTCGCCTGGAAGCAGGGCCGCGTGCAGTGCGCTGACCAGTGCTTCGAAGCGGTGGCGTGGGGTGTCGCTCATCAGGCGTCTCCTCCGAATACATCGATCTGGCGGAATACGCAGGCGGGCGAGGCGTGGCCGACGCGCACCACCTGGTTGGGTTCGCCCTTGCCGCAATTGGGTGTGCCGAGCACTTCGAAGGTGCTGTGGTCGCCGACTGCCGTCAGGTTGCGCCAGAACTGCGCGGAGATGCCGCGGTAGTTGGGGTTCTTGACGATACCCTTGAGCTCGCCGTCCTCGATCACTTGACCCCACTCGCAACCGAACTGGAACTTGTTGCGGGCATCGTCGATGGACCAGGAGCGGTTGTTGCTCATCAGGATGCCGTGTTCGATGTCCTCGATCAGCTGTTGTAAGGTCCGATCGCCGGGTTCGAGGTTGAGGTTGGCCATACGGTCGATCGGCGCCCGGTTCCAGCCACAGGCGCGGCTGTTGGCCACGCCGCCCAGGCCGGAGCGCAACTGCGACAGCGCACCACCCAGGGGACGTACCAGCAGGCCGTCACGGATCAGGAACTGCTTGCTGGCCGGCGTGCCGTCATCGTCGTAGCTGTAGCTGGCCAATTCCTGCTCCAGGGTCGGGTCGAAGGTGACGTTGAGCAGATCGGAACCGTAGCGCAGGTGGCCGAAGTCGCTGGCCTTGACGAAGCTGGTGCCGGCGTAGTTGCGCTCGTCGCCGAGAATGCGGTCCATCTCCAGCGGGTGGCCGATGGATTCATGGATCTGCAGCATCATCTGATCGGGCATCAGCAGCAGATCGCGCGGGCCGCTTGGCGTATTGGGCGCCAGCAGCAGTTGCAGGGCCTGGTCGGCAATCCGCGGGGCGGCGCCGATCAGGCCGCAGCGGTGGATGACCTCGAAGCCACCTTGCTGGCCGAAGTTGCTCAGCCCCAGGCTGCGACTCTGGCTGTCCTTGCCATCACTGGCGGTCACGCTCAGGCCGGGGAACAGGAAGCGATGGGCATGGCGCAACTCGGCGCCGGCGGAGTTGAGGTAGGTCTGTTCGACCAGGCTGATGTCCAGGCTCGCCAGCCAGTCCACCAGGCGGCTGTCCCTGGGCACGCTGGCCGACTCGCTGGCCAGCAGGCCAAGGCAATCGGCGATGCCGGGCACGGCCTGGTCGAGGTTAGGCGAAAGGTGGTCGTGACGGGCACTGGTTACCGCTTGTCCGCGCAGGTCGAGCAGGCTGTGTCTGGCGATCTGCCGGGCCAGTGCCTCGGCCTGTTCCAGCGCCCGCTGCAAACCTGCCTGAGACAGATCGGCGGTGGCCGCATAGGCCTCGACGCCATCGACCCGCACCGTCAGCATGGCGCCTTCGTCCTGGCTGAACGAGGGCGGTTCGGCGACATTGCGCCGCACACAGAGTGCCTGATGCGATTGTTTGACGTGACGTAGGGAAAACACTTCGGCCTTGCTGCGCAGCGCGTTGAAGCGCTGGCGCAGCAGGGCGCCGGAATCGAACATGGGACAAGCCTCCGTCTACACGGTGGCTCCCCCTAGAACCACCCGTCTTGCATTTCGAGACAAGTGTCGTCGCGGGCCTCGAGCAATGCCAGGTCATTATGGCAGCCAGGCACCTCCCAGGTCAGGAAATAACGCGCGGCCTGCAGCTTGCCCAGGTAGAAATCGCGATCGGCGTCGTTGCCCTGAAGCAGGCCGAGTTCGGCGTGGATCGCTTGCTGCAGCCAGCGCCAGCCGATCACGCAATGACCAAATGCCTTGAGGTACAGGGCGGCGTTGGCCAATGTCGCGCTGACCTTGCCCTGTCCCAGGTCGCCCAGCAGGGCCAGGGTCACGCCTTGCAGGCGATTGACCAGCTGTTCCAGGGGCCGGCGCAGGGCGTCCAGGTTGGGGTGGTGGCTGGCGCGCTCGGCGGTGGCGGCGATCAGGCGGATCAGTTGCTTGAGCCCGGCCCCGTCACGCTGAGCCAGTTTGCGGCCGAGCAGGTCGAGTGCCTGGATGCCCTCGGTGCCTTCATGGATCGGGTTCAAGCGGTTGTCGCGGTAGTACTGCTCCACCGGATACTCGCGGGTGTAGCCGTGGCCACCGAGGATCTGGATGGCCAGTTCGTTGGCTTTCAGGCAATAGGCCGAGGGCCAGGACTTGACGATGGGCGTCAGCAGATCGAGCAATACCTGGGCTTGCTGGCGTTCGGTCAGGTCGGCCGCGGTGTGCGTGTCATCGAACAGACGCGCAGCGTAGAGGCCCAGGTCGAAGGCGCCTTCGACGTAGGCTTTCTGCGCCAGCAGCATGCGCTTGACGTCGGCATGCTCACTGATCGCCACCGGCGGGCTTTGCGGGTCCTTGTTGTCCGGCAGGCGGCCTTGCGGCCGTTGACGGGCGTACTCCAGCGAGTAGAGGTAGCCGGCATAGCCGAGCATCACTGCACCCATGCCGACACCGATACGGGCCTCGTTCATCATCTGGAACATGCAGGCCAGGCCCTGGTGCGGCTGGCCGACCAGATAGCCGACGCACTGGCCGTCGTCACCGAAGTTCAGCGCCGTGGAGGTCGTGCCGCGCCAGCCCATCTTGTGGAACAACCCGGCCAGCACTACGTCGTTGCGCGGGCCGAGGCTGCCATCGGCGTTGACCCGATACTTGGGCACGATGAACAGCGAGATGCCTTTGACCCCGGGCGGGGCGTCCGGAAGCTTGGCCAGGACCATGTGGACGATGTTCTCCGACAGTTCGTGGTCGCCGCCGGAGATGAAGATCTTGTTGCCCTTGATGTGGTAGGTCCCATCGCCCAGCGGTTCGGCGCGCGTGCGGATATCGGCCAGCGAGGATCCGGCGTGCGGCTCGGTCAGGGCCATGGTGCCGAAGTAGCGACCCTCGATCATGGGCTGCAGGAACAGACGCTTCTGTTCATCGCTGCCGAAGCTCTCGATCAGATTGGCCGCGCCCATGGTCAGGAACGGGTAGGCCGTTGTGCCGGCGTTGGCGGCCTGGAAGTGAGCGAAGCAGGCCTGGGAGACCAGGCTGGGCAGTTGCATGCCGCCGACGTCGAAGTCGCGGTTGGCGTTGAGGAAGCCGGCGTCGAGAAACGCTTCGATGGCCGGCTTGACCTCGGCAATCAGCTCGGCCCGGCCCTCGACGTAGCGAGGCTCGTTTTCATCGGCCTTGCGGTTGTGCGGGGCGAAGTACTTTTCGGCGACGGTGCGGGCAGTCGCCAGCGCTGCGTCGAAGGTTTCGCGGCTGTGCTCGGCGAAACGCGGGCGCTGGGTGAGGGTTTGGGCGTCGAGAACTTCGTAGAGTTCGAAGGCCAGGTTGCGGGCGCTGAGCAGGGTCTCGGGCATGGGAGCGGTCCTGGGACGGGGATGCTACGAGTCTAGGCGGGGCGTGGAGGCAGGGGGAGGTTAATAGGTTTGGGTGATATGGGTATAGAAAGGGTGGGGCATGCAGGTGCATGCCTTGATGCTTTCAGCGCCTGTGAAATCGAGCGCCGCGCGGGCGGCGCTCGATCTGGCAGGCGCCAAACCTCTCAAGGCGTACACCATGAAAAAGGAGAGCCGAAGCTCTCCTTTCTCTGTCCAGCAACCGCCCACCATCAACCGATGGTCATCAGGCTCGCGTTCCCGCCAGCGGCCGCGGTGTTCACACTCACCGCGCGCTCGATGACCAACCGCTCCAGCGCAATCTGGTGATCGCCGCTGGACAGCCCATGCACACCGACGATGGCACCGGCGCGCTTGGCCACCTGCTGGCAAACGCGGCGCAGTTGGTCCGAGTCGCCATGATGGAGCACAGCGTCGAATGCCACTTCGTCCTTGTTCCAGTCCGCTACCAGCTTGACCTTGGCCTGCAGCTCCTTCGGCAGGCGGCCACGCAGAGCCTTGCCGGGCTCGCCGTCGACCCATACTGCCGAGCTGCCCACCGCCAGTACGGCGGCGAACTGCGCCAGCAGATCAGCCTCGTTGTCTGCCAGGCACAACACGTGCTCGCGGGGCAGGATGGTGTAGCTGTTGCGCTCGCCGGTCGGACCGGGGAGCAGGCGGGCGATGCCGCTCTGCGACTGGCCGGCGAACTGATCGCACAATGCGGCCAGGTCGGCTTGCTGGTTGCTCTGCGCCCAGTCCTTGAGGACGTGCAGCGGCTTGATCAGTTGATCGTGCAGGGCGCGATCCGGCTGGCCGGCGCCGTCCTGTTGCTGGAAGTGGCGACCGATCGCGTCCGCCGGGCGGGTCGACAGCAGGCGGTACAGGTACAGCGGGCCACCTGCTTTCGGACCGGTGCCGGACAGACCTTCACCGCCAAACGGCTGCACGCCGACGACCGCACCGACGATGTTGCGGTTGACGTACATGTTGCCGGCGTTGGCTTTCTCCACCACCTTGGCGATGGTCTCGTCGATGCGGGTATGCACGCCGAGGGTCAGGCCGTAGCCGGAGTCGTTGATCTGCTGGATCAGTTGGTCCAGGTTGCGGCGGTTGTAGCGCACCACGTGGAGGACAGGGCCGAAGATCTCGCGCTTGAGCTCGTCGAAGCTCTCCAGTTCGATCAGGGTCGGCATGACGAAGGTGCCGCGCTTGACCTCGGCGGCATCGGCGATGGCTACCTGGTAGACCGAGCGACCTTTTTCGCGCATGCCCTGGATGTGCTTCTCGATGCCAGCCTTGGCTTCGGCATCGATCACCGGGCCAATGTCCACGGCCAGGCGGTCGGGATTGCCCAGGCGGCTTTCGGCCATGGCGCCCTTGAGCATCTCGATCACGCGGTCGGCGGAATCTTCCTGCAGGCACAGCACGCGTAGGGCCGAGCAGCGCTGACCGGCGCTGTCGAAGGCCGACGACACCACGTCGATGACCACTTGCTCGGTGAGTGCCGAGGAGTCGACGATCATCGCGTTCTGGCCACCGGTTTCGGCGATCAACGGGATCGGACGGCCCTGGTTGTCCAGGCGGCCGGCGACATTGCGTTGCAGCAGACGGGCGACTTCGGTGGAACCTGTGAACATCACGCCTTTGACGCGCTCGTCACCGACCAGGCCGGCACCGACGCTTTCGCCCTGGCCTGGCAGCAGTTGCAGCACGCCCTCGGGAATGCCGGCTTCGAGCAGCAGGCGCACTGCTTGGGCAGCGATCAGCGGGGTCTGTTCGGCAGGCTTGGCCAGTACCGGGTTGCCCGCGGCCAGTGCGGCCGCGACCTGGCCGGTGAAGATCGCCAGTGGGAAGTTCCACGGACTGATGCACACCACTGGACCCAGTGGGCGATGCGCGTCATTGCTGAAGTCGTTGCGTGCCTGCACAGCGTAGTAACGCAGGAAGTCCACTGCCTCGCGCACTTCGGCGATGGCGTTGGCGAAGGTCTTGCCGGCTTCGCGGATCAGCAGGCCCATCAGCGGCTGGATCTCCGCTTCCATCAGGTCGGCGGTACGCTCGAGGATCGCGGCACGCTCGGCCGGTGGAGTGGCCTGCCAGATCGGTGCGGCGTTGAGCGCGCACTGGATGGCATTGTCGACGTCGGCCACGGTGGCTTCGTGCACGTGGCCGACCACGTCACGGTGATCTGCAGGGTTGAGTACCGCAATTGCTGGGCTTTCGCTGGCGGCGCACGCCAGCAGCGGGGCGGCTTTCCAGTCGTTGTGAGCGGTGGCCAGCATGGCGCAGGACAGCGACGCCAGGCGGTGTTCGTTGGCCATGTCGATGCCCGCCGAGTTGGCCCGTTCGCTGCCGTACAGCTCGCGAGGCAGCGGAATGCGTGGGTGCGGCAGGCCGATGCCGCCTTCCTGGGTAGCCATGCGTTCGATGCTGACGACCGGATCGGCCACCAGCTCCTGAATGGAGATCGAGTGGTCGGCGATACGGTTGACGAACGAGGTGTTGGCGCCGTTTTCCAGCAGACGGCGAACCAGGTAGGCCAGCAGCGTTTCGTGAGTGCCCACCGGGGCGTAGACGCGGCAGGGGCGGTTCAGTTTGCCTTCGGAGACCTTGCCGACCACTTGTTCGTACAGCGGTTCGCCCATGCCGTGCAGGCACTGGAACTCGTACTGGCCGGGGTAGTAGTTCTGCCCGGCGATATGGTAGATCGCCGACAGGGTGTGGGCGTTGTGGGTGGCGAACTGCGGGTAGATGGATTCCGGCACGGCCAGCAGTTTGCGGGCGCAGGCCACATAGGACACGTCGGTGTAAACCTTGCGGGTGTAGACCGGATAGCCTTCCAAGCCCTCGACCTGCGCGCGCTTGATCTCGCTGTCCCAGTAGGCGCCTTTGACCAGGCGGATCATCAGACGGTGACGGCTGCGCTTGGCCAGGTCGATGACGTAGTCGATGACGTACGGGCAGCGCTTCTGGTAGGCCTGGATGACGAAGCCGATACCGTTCCAGCCAGCCAGAGACGGCTCGAAGCACAGGCGCTCGAGCAGGTCGAGCGACAATTCCAGGCGGTCGGCCTCCTCGGCATCGATGTTCAGGCCGATGTCATATTGCTTGGCCAGCAGGGTCAGCGACAGCAGGCGCGGGTACAGCTCTTCCATCACGCGCTCGTACTGCGCGCGGCTGTAGCGCGGGTGCAGGGCGGAGAGCTTGATGGAGATGCCTGGACCTTCATAGATGCCACGGCCATGGGAGGCCTTGCCAATCGAGTGGATCGCTTGCTCGTAGGAGGCCAGGTACTTCTGTGCATCCTGTTCGGTCAGCGCGGCTTCGCCGAGCATGTCGTAGGAGTAGCGGAAGCCCTTGGATTCGAAGCGGCTGGCGTTGGCCAGGGCTTCGGCGATGGTTTCGCCGGTGACGAACTGTTCGCCCATCAGGCGCATGGCCATGTCGACGCCCTTGCGGATCATCGGTTCGCCACTCTTGCCGATGATCCGCGTGAGCGAAGCGGACAGGCCGGATTCGTTGTGGGTGGAGACCAGCTTGCCGGTCAGCAGCAGACCCCAGGTCGCGGCGTTGACGAACAGCGACGGGCTGTTGCCCAGGTGTGGCTGCCAGTTACCGTTGCTGATCTTGTCGCGGATCAGGGCGTCGCGGGTGCCCTTGTCGGGGATGCGCAGCAGTGCTTCGGCCAGGCACATCAGCGCCACGCCTTCCTGGGACGACAGGGAGAACTCCTGCAACAGCCCCTGGACGATGCCGGCACGTCCACCGGCGCTCTTCTGATTGCGCAGCTTCTCGGCAATGCCGGCGGCCAGCTTGTTGGTGGCCTCGGCCTGCGCCGTGGTCAGTCGCGCCTGCTCCAGAAGCATGGGCACCACTTCCTGCTCGGGGCGGCGATAGGCGGCGGTGATGGCCGAGCGCAGGACCGACTGCGGCAGGATGCTCTCGGCGAACTCGAGGAAGCACTGATGGCCATGGTCCGGCTGGATGTCACCGACATCGTCGGCTAGGCTGCTGGCATGGCCATCGAGTTCAGACAGAGTGGCGCCACCCTCGAGCTTTTCCAGGTAGTTGAAGATCGCTTGCTTGATCAACCAGTGTGGTGTGCGGTCGATGGATTGTGCAGCGGTCTTGAGTCGCTCACGGGTGGGGTCGTCGAGTTTGACACCCAGGGTGGTCGTCGCCATGTCTTATCCTCGTTATTGCCACGGCTGTGGCCTTAGCTGGCGCCAAGATTAGCGGGAGGCGAATTCGGGTGCAACTAGGTGCAACCGGAAATTTTGACGGTCGGGGTGCAACTCGTCAGTTGCCTCAATCTACAACGGAAAAATGCTCAGGCTCAGTGCGTTTTTTTCTTAAAAACACCTTTTTTGCTCCATAAAGGAGCAAAAAGTAGGTTATTTCGGAAAAAATGCTTACGGTGCAACTGCTTGTAGAAAAGGGGTTGCACCTTGTTTGCGTTGTTGCATAGGATGCGCCGCCTGGGTGCAACCATCCTCAGGTGGTTGTACGTGAGATAAAAACAAACGCCAGGGCACACGTATGGGCAATCCACTCACGATCACCTTCGTGATCTACATCGCGGCAATGGTGCTGATCGGCTTCGCGGCCTATCGCTCCACCAAGAACCTTTCCGACTATATTCTCGGCGGTCGTAGCCTCGGCAGCGTGGTTACCGCGCTCTCCGCCGGCGCTTCCGACATGAGCGGCTGGCTGCTGATGGGCCTGCCGGGGGCCATCTACTTCTCCGGCCTGTCCGAAGCCTGGATCGCCATCGGCCTGACCGTCGGCGCCTATCTGAACTGGCTGTTCGTCGCCGGGCGCCTGCGCGTGCAGACCGAGCACAACGGTGATGCACTGACTCTGCCGGACTACTTCGCCAGCCGTTTCGAAGACAGCAGTGGCCTGCTGCGCATCATTTCGGCGGTGGTCATCCTGGTATTCTTCACCATCTACTGCGCCTCGGGCATCGTGGCTGGTGCGCGCCTGTTCGAAAGCACCTTCGGCATGTCCTACGAAACAGCCCTTTGGGCGGGTGCGGCGGCGACCATCGCCTATACCTTCATCGGTGGTTTCCTGGCGGTGAGCTGGACCGACACCGTGCAGGCGACGCTGATGATCTTCGCGCTGATTCTCACCCCGATCATCGTACTGATCTCCACTGGCGGCTTCGACACCACCATGCTGGCGATCGAGGCGCAGAATCCGGCGAACTTCGACATGCTCAAGGGCGCCACTTTCATCGGCATCATTTCGCTGATGGGCTGGGGTCTTGGCTACTTTGGCCAGCCGCACATCCTGGCGCGTTTCATGGCCGCCGATTCGGTCAAGTCGATCGCCAAGGCGCGTCGCATTTCCATGACCTGGATGATCCTGTGCCTGGCCGGTACCTGTGCCGTTGGCTTCTTCGGTATCGCCTACTTCTCGGCGAACCCTGAGCTGGCCGGTCCGGTGACCGAAAACCACGAACGCGTGTTCATCGAACTGGCGAAGATCCTGTTCAACCCGTGGGTCGCGGGTGTGCTGCTGTCGGCGATCCTGGCGGCGGTCATGAGCACCCTGAGCTGCCAGCTGCTGGTCTGCTCCAGTGCGCTGACCGAGGACTTCTACAAGGCCTTCCTGCGCAAGAACGCGACCCAGGGCGAGCTGGTCTGGGTAGGTCGCCTGATGGTGCTGGCCGTGGCGCTGATCGCCATTGCCCTGGCCGCCAACCCAGAGAACCGCGTTTTGGGCCTGGTGGCCTATGCCTGGGCCGGCTTCGGCGCAGCGTTCGGTCCGGTGGTGCTGATTTCGGTGCTGTGGAAAGGCATGACCCGCAACGGCGCCTTGGCCGGTATCGTGGTCGGTGCGGTCACCGTGATCCTGTGGAAGCAGTTCGACACCCTGGGGCTGTACGAAATCATTCCTGGCTTCCTGTTCGCCAGCATCGCCATCGTGCTGGTCAGCAAGCTGGGCAGCCCGTCGCAGTCGATGGTGCAGCGCTTCGAAGCGGCGGATACCGCCTATCACGCTGACAAGTAACTCACGCTGAACGGCGGCGGCCCCATCCAGGGGCGCCGCCGATCGGCAGCCAGGCCTGACTCCGCCTGCAAGGCAAGGTAAACTTGCCCTCCCCGCAGGAGTTGCCATGAACTATCGTCACGCCTTCCACGCCGGCAATCACGCCGACGTTCTCAAGCACATCGTGCTGACCCGCCTCATCGCCCTGATGTCGCGCAAGGAACAACCGTTCGCCTACCTCGATACCCATGCCGGCCTGGGTCTTTATGACCTGCAAGGCGATCAGGCGACCCGCACCGGTGAGTACCTGGAAGGTGTCGCACGGTTGTGGAATCGCGACGACTTGCCGGCGATGACCGCTGACTATCTGCGCATCATCAAACGTCTGAACGCCGACGGCGAGTTGCGTTACTACCCCGGTTCGCCCGAGTTGGCGCGGCGCCTGATGCGTCAGCAAGACCGAGCCCTGCTCAACGAGAAGCATCCCGAAGACGGGCCGCTGCTCAAGGAGAACATGAAGAAGGATCCTCGCGTGGTCGTGCACCTGGGCGAGGGCTGGCACGTGCCGCGGGCATTGCTGCCTGTGCAGGAAAAGCGCGCGATCATGCTCATCGACCCACCGTTCGAGCAGGCCGACGAGCTCAAGCGCTGCACGCTGGCGATGAAGGAAGCGATCGGCCGCATGCGTCAGACCGTCGTCGCCATCTGGTACCCGATCAAGGATCAGCGCACGCTGACCCGTTTCTACCAGGACCTGACCAGCACCGGTGCGCCCAAGCTGCTGCGGGCCGAACTGTACGTGCATCACCAGGACAGTCCACAGGGCCTCAACGGTTCCGGCCTGGCCATCGCCAACCCGCCTTGGGGGCTGGAAGAGGAACTGCGCGAGTTGCTGCCCTGGTTGGCCAAGGAGCTGGCGCAGAGCGCTGGCAGCTTCCGCATGGACTGGTTGATCGCCGAATGATCCACCACTGAAGCTCCGATGGGGCGGGCTCGCCGTAAAGCAGTGTCTCCGCTGATCTTTGCGTTATAATCCCGCTCTTTAGCCGCCACCCGCCCAAGAGGCCGCTGGCGCATCTCTACCGAATGAAGAGGCTCATCCCTTGGCATTGACGATTCTTGGCCTGTCCGGCGCCCTTAGCCATGACCCTTCCGCGGCGCTGTACATCGACGGCAAGCTGATTGCCGCCGCCGAAGAAGAGCGCTTCGTGCGTGACAAGCATGCGAAGAACCGCATGCCCTACGAGTCGGCGAAGTTCTGCCTGGAGCAGGCCGGCATCAAGCCGTCCGACGTCGACGTGGTGGCCATTCCGTTCGCCCCGATCAGTCTGTTCGGCAAGGCCCGTTGGCACTATGCCAAGCGTTACTGGTATGCCCCGGATCGCGCGCTCGACGCCATCCTGATGGGCAATCGTCGTTACAAACGCTACCGCAAGAAGATCGTCTGGTGCCTGGAGCAGCTCGGCTTCGACCCGAAGAAGGTCAAGATCGAGCCGGTCGAGCACCACCTTGCCCATGCGTCCAGCGCCTACCACTGTTCCGGTTTCAAGGAAAAGACCGCGATCCTCGGTATCGACGGCAAGGGTGAGTACGCCACCACCTTCTTCGGCTACGGCGAGAACGGCAAGATCCACAAGATCAAGGAATTCTTCGACCCGGATTCGCTGGGTGGCCTGTATGGCGCGATCACCGAGTTCCTTGGCTTCGAAATGCTCGATGGCGAGTTCAAGGTCATGGGCATGGCCCCGTACGGCGATGCCAGCAAGTACGATTTCTCCCGTTTGGCCAGCTTCGAGAACGGCGAGCTGGTGATCAACACCGAGTACGCCAACGTCATCGGCCTGCGTCGTTATAAAGAGAAGGGCAAGGGTTTCTACTTCTCGCCCAAGCTGATCGAATGGCTGGGGCCCAAGCGCGAAGGCGACATCGCCGACGAGCCTTACATCCATTACGCGGCGAGCATGCAGGCGCTGTTCGAGAAGCTGGCGCTGCAGATGATCGATCACTACCTGGGCGATACCCTGCGTGAAACCGGCAAGCTGGCGTTCGCCGGTGGCTGCGCGCTGAACGTCAAGCTGAACCAGAAGATCATCGCTCGTTCGGACGTCAAGGAGCTGTTCGTCCAGCCGGCCTCCGGCGATGCCGGTACTGCGGTCGGCGCTGCGGCCTATGTATCCCACGCCCGTGGCGTACCGGTCGAGAAGATGGAGCATGTCTATCTCGGCCCTGCCTACTCTAACGAAGACGTGATCGCCGCCTGTGCCCGTCATCCGAACGCGCCGAAGTGGCGCAAGCTGGACGACATGCCGCAGCGCATCGCCAAGATCATGGTCGACGGCAACCCGGTGGCCTGGTTCCAAGGGCGCATGGAGTTTGGTCCGCGCGCACTGGGCGGTCGCTCGATCATCGGTTGCCCGAGCGTGCCGGGCGTGGCCGATCGCATCAACGAGCAGATCAAGTTCCGTGAGCGCTGGAGGCCTTTCTGCCCGTCGATGCTCGACACCGTCGCCCCGCAGATGATCAAGGTCGACCATCCGGCACCGTTCATGACCTTCACCTTCGAAGTCGCCGAAGAATGGAAGACCCGGGTACCGGAAGTGGTCCACGAGGACGGTACTTCGCGCGCCCAGGTGCTCAAGCGCGAGTACAACCCGCGTTACTACGACATGATGAAGGCGTTGGAAGACCTGACCGGTAACGGTGTGTCGCTGAACACCTCGCTCAACCGCCGGGGCGAGCCGATGATCTGCTCGCCGACCGATGCGTTGAACATGTTCTTCGGTTCGGACCTGCAGTACCTGATCATGGAAGACATCCTGGTGGTCAAGGACGGCGCGGCCCTGTATGACCAGCCGCTCTGAACCGCGCGTCCTGCAGTTCTGCCATGGCTACGACGGGCCGTTCCTCGACTGCGCCCGTCAGTACGCCAGCCTGTTCCAGGGCAGCGGCTACAAGGTCACCACGGTGTTTCTCACCGGCGCTGCCGACCCGCAGGTAGCCGCAGGCTGTGCCTCGGATGAGGTGCTGTTCCTCGAATTCAGCTCCAAGGCCGTGCGCGGCCTGAAGCTGGGGGCGATTCGTGCATTGCGCAAGATTGCCGCCGAGCGCAACTTCAACTTCTGTATCGCCCATCGTTTCAAGCCCATCTACGTGGCCTTGTTGGCCACCCGCCTGCCGGTGATCGGCGTGCACCATGCCTTCGGTGACTACCAGCGCAAAGGCCGTCAGGTATTCGCCAACCTGTTCCGTCAGCGCCTGAGCCTGCTCGGTGTGTCGGATGCAGTGCGTGACGACATGCGCCGGTGCCTGGCGCAATGGCCGGCTGAGCGGATTCAGACGTTGTACAACCGCATCGACATCCGGGCGCTGCAGGCCAGCCTGGTGTCCCGTGCCGAAGCGCGTGCCGCGTTGGGCCTGGATACCCAGGCGTGGGTGGTCGGCAACGTCGGGCGTCTGCACCCGGACAAGGACCAGGCGACCTTGCTGCACGGTTTCGCCCAGGCCTTGCCCGAGTTACCGACCGGCGCTCGACTGGCGATACTGGGTCAGGGGCGCCTGGAGGACAAACTCAAGGCCCTGGCCATGGAGCTGGGCATCGCCGGCCAAGTCGATTTCTTTGGCCAGGTGCCCGATGCACGACGCTATTTCCAGGCGTTCGACGTGTTCGCCCTGAGTTCGGATCATGAGCCGTTCGGCATGGTCTTGCTCGAAGCCATGGTGGCCGGTGTGCCGCTGCTGGCCACTGCTTGCGGTGGAGCGCGTGAGGTGGTCGAAGGCGTTGGCGTGCTGTTCCCGCTGGGCGATGCCGCGCAATTGGCCCAGGGTTTGGTGCACATGTCGGGGCTGGATGCCGAGCAACGTCAGCTCTGTGCCGAGCGCATGCTGCAGCGTCTGCAGGAGCGTTTTTCCGACCATGCCGTGCGGGAAGCCTTCTGGCAACTGCCGCAGGTGCGTGCGCTGGTGGACCAGGCATGATGCTCAATCGTCTGCAAGCGTTTCGCGAGCGCGGCTGGACGCCGATCGATGCGGCGGCCTATGCCGATGCCTGGGCGCGTTTTGGCGGCAGTGTCGCCAGCCATCCACTGGTGGTCGAGGAGCTAGCCAATCTGGCGCAGATTCCGGTGCGCTACCTGGGCTGGTTCCAGTCGGGTGAGCTGAAGGCTGCGCTGCCTGCCTGGGGGCGTCACTTGGCGTTGTCCAAGGAGGTGCTCAAGCGCGCCGGCAAGAAAGGCCTGTTCGATCTCGGCAACGCCGAAATCATTCTCCCGGCAGCGCCCCAGGCCGCTGCGCCGTTGCGCCATGCCGGACGCTATCTGTCCGAGCTGAACCAGGGGCGTTTCGTCGGCCTCAAGCCGCAGGCCGAGCAACTGGCCATGGCGCGCGCCCATGAAGACCTGTCGAAGAAGTTTCGCTATAACCAGCGTCGCGAATTGCGCCTGCTCGAAGAAGCCGGCGGGATGGTCAAACCGATCGGTGATTTCAGCGCTGCCGAGATTGCTGCGATGTACTGCGATCTGTTCCAGCGCCGCTGGGGCTTCCCGGCAACCGGAGCCGAGCGCATGGCTGAGGTGGTGGAGCGTTTGCGTGCCTTGCTGATCGGTTCGGTGCTGTTGCTCGAAGACAGGGCCATCGCCATCCAGCTGGTGTATCGCGTCGAGGCGCCGGAGTGGATCAGCGTCGAGTACGTCAATGGCGGGGTCGATCCCGAGACCAAGGCGTTCAGCCCCGGCAGCGTGCTGAGCTTCCTCAATACCCAGGCGGCCTGGGAAGACGCCCGGGCATGCAGCAAACCGTTGCGGTTCTCCTTCGGTCGTGCCGATCGCGAGTACAAGGACCGTTGGTGCAACCCTGTGCCGGTGTTTCAGGTGTGAATCGCAAGCAGCAACTCCTCAAGCGCCACCGGCGCAATAAACGCCTGGGCCTGCTCGCGGCGCTGCTCGCGTTAGGGTTGCTCGGCGTGTTCGGCGGGTGGTGGTTGCCGGTGTTGCTTGTGCCGTTGCTCTGGGCAGCGCATGAGGCCTGGTTCGCCGATCACCTGTTTTACGCGCCTGGCGAGGACTATGCCTACGATTTCGGCGAGCAGAGTGTCGAGTCTGCGGTGAGCCTGCGCGATGGCAGGCTCATTACCGACGTCGCGCTCTCGGGTGAAGAAACCCTGGTGCTGGCACTGCGGGTGAAGAGCACGTGGCTGGGGCGTTTCCTCGATCCGCGTGTCGAACTACTGGCCGGCACCGAGGGTGACCGGCAGACTTTCGAGCGTGGCGTCGACGGCCTCCGCTATCTGAACCTCACCGGCCTGGGCGCACCACTGCAGGCCGGTGAGCTGCGCCTGCGCGGTCGTCACTGTCGGCTGCTGGGCGAGCCGCGGCTATGGGTCACCCCGGGCGTCGAGCTGCGCCGCCGGCGGGTGATGGTCATCGCGCCCCATGCCGATGATGCCGAACTGGCGGCCTATGGGCTGTACAGCCAGGCCGAGGAAACCTGGGTGGTCACACTGACAGCCGGTGAGATCGAGGCCGAGCACTACCAGCGCATGGGCTTGGACAGCGCCGATGCCGCGCGGCTCAAGGGCCGTTTACGCGCCTGGGACAGCATCGCGGTGCCTCGCTGGGCCGGCGTGCCGGAGTCGCGTTGTATCCAGCTGGGCTACTTCTGCCTGCAACTACCGACCATGCAGGCCGCGCCCGACGTCCCAGCCGCTTCACGTGAAGCCGAGTTGGGCGATATCCGTGCGTTTCGCCAGTTCAACCCGTTCCCGCTGCCAGGTGATGCCGATGGCGCCCCGACCTGGAACAACCTGCTGGCCGACCTGCGCGCCTTGCTGGCCTTGGCCAAGCCGCAGGTGCTGGTGATGCCGCACCCGCAGCTCGACCCGCATCCCGACCATGTCTGTGCCCAGGCGGCGGTGCTCGAGGCCCTGCAAGGTCTGGCCTGGCAGCCGCAGACACTGCTCTGCTACGCCAATCACCTGCACGACAACGACCGCTGGCCGATGGGTGATAGTGGTGACGGTGTGGCCCTGCCGCCTCAGCTTGAGGCTGTGCAGCCCTGGGCGCCGTGCAGTCTGGTCCTGAATCTGGCCACCCAGCGTGACAAGGCAATGGCCTTGGGCATGATGCACGATTTGCAACCACCGGCTCCGTTCAAGCGTCGGTTGCGTCGCTTGCTTCAGCGCTGGCTGGCAGGCCGTCGCGCGTCGCCCTACGGTGAGAATGAGTTTTTCCGCAAAGCCGTGCGTCGCCACGAACTGTTCTGGCGGCGCGATGTGAACAACGACCTTTGATTGACCGCGATGGCGTGAGTGCCCAAGGAATGCAATGAGAGTCCTATTTCTGGTGCAGCAGGAGCAACGGGCGATTCTCGACCGTTTGTACGATGGCGTCGCGGCCAACTGCGAATGCGACATCCGTTGGGTCAGTGACGAAGACCAGCGTAACCTGCGTCGCTATTTCAAGCGTGAGGTCGACGTAGCGCGTTACGACCGCATCTTGTTCTTCCTGCGTTTCAAGAAGGAAATGCGCCAGGCGTCGTTCATCAGCACCGTGCCCAACCTGGTGATTCTCGAGCACGATGCCTACCAGAACTACATCCCTTGCAAGTACACCGGCAAGTTCAGCGCGCACTACCGCAAGATGCCATGGGCGCGGGTGATCAGCTCTGGCTATAACGTCAGCGAGCGGCTGCGCCGGGAGGGCTTCGATGCGGTGTTCGTGCCCAAGGGCTACGACGAGCAGTTGCTCAGCGACCAGGGACGCGAGCGTGACATCGAGCTGGCGTTCGTCGGCAGTACCGGTAGCGTCGCCTACAGTGGCCGCAAGGCGCTGCTCGATGAGCTGGGTCGTGTGGAAGACCTGGTGGTGACCAAGACCAATTCGGGTGAAGACTACTGCAACACCCTCAACCGCATCCGCTTCTTCGTCAGTGCCGATGTGGGCATGGGCGAGTACATGATCAAGAACTTCGAAGCCATGGCCTGCGGTTGCGTGTTGTTCGCCTTCGACCAGGGCGAGGAGGAAAACCGTGCCCTGGGCTTGCAGGACATGCACAACATCGTTTTTTACAAAGATATTCCTACGCTACAACAGAAACTTCGTACACTGCGTTCGGATTTAGGCCTGGCTCAGCAGATTGCAGAGAATGGTCGCCGTTTGGCAGTATCTCGGTTTGCGTTCGGCCAGGTCGGTCGTAGTATCGTTGAACATATGCGCCCCGACCTGAGGCCGCATCCGCCACTCTCGGCCTGGCAGCGCCTGCGCCTGCGCCTGGGAGTCTGATAACAGTGCTTTGATGCCCACGGACTGGGTATACAAAGTCGCCTGCTGTAACTCGGAGGGAGTCCGTGCGTTTTTCTGATGACAGTGACATCACGCTGGTGGTCACCAGCTGTGGCCGCTTCGACCTGCTCAAGGACACCTTGGCCAGCTTCGATCGTTACAATACGGCACCGATCCGGGAGGTGTTCATCACCGAGGATTCCGGGGACGATGCGGTGCATGCGGCTGTCCCGGAACACTGGAAAAACCACTGCACGGTGTTCGTCAATCGACCCAAACTGGGTCAGCTGCCTTCCATCGACCTGGCCTACAGCCACGTCAAGACCCCCTATATTTTCCATTGCGAGGACGACTGGCAGTTCTATCGCCAGGGTTTCGTCGAGGACTCGCGGGCGATTCTCGAGGTCAGCCCGAACCTGCTGCAGGTGTGGCTGCGCAGCCATGCCCATGACCTGGCGATACATAGCCCGTATATCCACCTGGGCGACCGGCAGGTCATTGCCGGTGTCCCTTGCTACCCACTGCTGTCCGAGAAGGCCGACTGGCAGGCTTTCTCGCTCAACCCGGGCCTGCGCCGTTTGAGCGATTACCAGCGCTGCGCGCCATTTGCCGCCTATGCTGGTGAGAAGGCACTTTCCCGACGCTATTCGGAGCTGCAACTGACGGCGGTCACCCTGGAAGGTGATGCGGTGTTGCACACGGGGTTCGGTAACCATGTGACCTTGCCGGAAGAGGTGCAGCGCAAGGCCAAGCGGCGTCAACGCGATCGGATCAAGTTGGCGGCAACGTTGGTGGTCGGTGCGCTGATCGGTACGGGAATCACCCTTCTTGTTCAATGAATATGCTGTCCCACCTGGCTTGTGCGGGAGAGGGGCGCTGACCCCATGAACATCGTCAACGTGATGTGGGCGGGTGGCTCGCCCTACATGTCGGTGCACAAGGTGCATCGCCAGGTGTTGTCACTGGTCGGCTCGGACGTGCGGATCAGCAATTGGCTGCTGACCGGCGAGGGCTTGTGCCATGGCCTGGGCTCGACGCTGGAGTGGCGCATGCCGCAACGAGCGCTCAAGGGGCGAGGCATGTGGCGCCTGATCCGGCCGTGGCTGCGGTATCGCCTGGGCAAGGCGCTGATCGAAGCCAAGGCCGATGTGGTACTGATCGACGGGGTGGGGGTTGCCCGCATGGTGCTGCCATTGCTGCGGCGCCTTCCTGACCTGCGCGCCAAAGTCATGTTCCATGGCGAAACGCGCCTGAGTCCGGGTGATGTACGTCTGATCAACGGCCTTCCGCCCGGGCGCGTGGCGCTGGCGGCCGTTTCACGGACCTTGGCCGAACACCTCGGCCAGATCCTGCAACGCCCGGTGCAGACCTTGCGCATGGCTCACGAGCCGCGGGCATTCAGCGCCAGCCTGATGAGCCGCGAGCAGGCGCGCCAGGCACTCGAACTACCCCTGGAAGGCGGTCCGGTGTTCGGCGCTGTCGGGCGGCTGGTGGAGAGCAAGGGCTTCGAGATGCTCATCCAGGCATTCGCCCTGGCGCATGCACGGCTTCCGGATATGCGCCTGGTAGTGCTCGGTGATGGCAATGAGCGGGCTCGTCTGCAGGCCTGCATCGAGGCACGGGGGATGGCTGATTGCATCACCCTGCACGGTCATCGCAAGGACATGCAGCAGCTCTACCGTGCCTTCGACTGGTTGCTGGTACCATCCCGGGCCGAAGGTCTGGGTCTGGTGGTGCAGGAGGCGGTGTTAGCCGATGTGCCGGTGATCTGCAGCGAACTGCCGGTATTTCGCGAGCAGTTGCAGGATGGCGGGTGCTACCTGCCGGTCGGCGATGTGCAGGCCTGGGCCGGGGCGATCCTGCAGGCGGTCGAGCGCCGTCCGCAGGAGTGTGTCCGTCAGCAGCGCCAAGCCCTGGACCCTGAGGCGTCGTGGCAAGCGTTCCGGGAAGGCTCCGAGCGCTTGCTGCGGGATTGAGCTCAGGCGCCCAGCAAGGCTGCCTGGAAGTCGGCGAGCGGAAAGCGTTCGCCGAGTCTCTCGCGCTCGATGTAGCGCACCATGTGTTGCACGTTGCGGCGAATCATGCGGGCGGGCAACGGCGCGCGCAGGAAGCGCATATCGGCGACATCGATCAGGCCCAGGCGATCGTCGGGCGTCACCACGACGTTGCCCAGGTGCAACGAGCGGAAATACACCCCTGAACGGTGCAGTTGGCGAATCAGCTCGACCAGCCGTGGCAGGTATACCTCCCAGCTGAAACTTTCTTCCCGGGCCATCTGCAGCAGTGTCCGTCCAGGAAGCGGACGATACAGCACCGCGGTGCGGCCTGGCAGGTCGAGCTTGTGATGGCTGATCACTTCCAGGGTCGGGATGCCCAGTTGCGTCAGACGCTGGGCGTTATCGATGAAGCGCTGCGAGTAGGGACGCAACAGGGCGGATGAAAATAAGCGTTTGCGACGAAAAACCTTGAGGATATTGCCATCGCCAAGCAGGTAGACTTTGGCGCCGTAACTATCCGCCTCCAGAATCTGGGCGCCAAGTGTCAGCTGATCGAAGTCGACCTGAGGTAGCCGGGAGCATTGCATGGATAGGGGCCTTGTCTCTGGCAAGCAAATTGACCGGCAATAATGCCGAAAATAACGCGGCAGCACCATGATGGTGTCTTGATGATTCACCGGGGGGATGGATGTTGTATCAAAAGAGCTGGGCGCGTGCTTGGCTAGGATTCGGCTTGGTATGGTTCCTGGGTGCGATCGCTTTGGCACCCAGCAACAAGATCTACCAACAGGGCATCATTCTTTTCCTGTGGTTACCGACCTTGATCATGGCGTGGTCAGGCAGGCGAGTGCTTTTACAGGCCTGGCGATTGCAACCAGCCTTGTGGGCCAGCGTTTTGCTTTTGTTGGTCTGGAGCGCCCTGAGTTTGCTCTGGTCGGCGACAGATGAAGGTGGACGCGACGGCAAGCGCCTGGTCTACATACTCCTGTTCCTGATGGCATTCCCCTTGCTGGCCCAAGCCGGGCTTTCGCGGGTACGTTGTCTGCTTCAGGTCGGCGCCGGGCTGCTTGCCATCGCCGCATTGGTGTCCATTGTTCTGTTCTATGGCATCCATGGACGGGCCTGGCTGGCGCGGCTCCAGGGAATCGGCGAAATTTCCCATCCCATTCTCGGCGCCTACGTGATCGCGGCAGCGGTGCTTTGTTTGCTCCATAAACTGCCTCGCCAACGTGGCGCCCAGCTTGCCTGGGGATTGGCACTTGCAGCGCTGGGGGCTTTCGTGGTGCTGAGCCAGAGCCGGGGTGCGGCTGTCGCGTTGGTACTGACGACGATGGCCAGACCGCTTTGGTATCGCAACCGTCAGAGCCAGGTATTTGCCGGATTGGCCATCGTTGCCACCTGTATCGCGTTCTTCCTGATGTCTGACGTGATCTTGAGACGTGGTGCTTCTCACCGGCCAGAGATCTTCGAGGCTGCGCTGCAGATGATTGGGCAGCATCCCTGGGGTGGCTTGGGACTGGGCAGCGTTTATCAGGTCGTCGTCGGCCGATCTCAGTTCGATCACACCCACAATATGTTCACCCACGCGGCAGTGGAGTTGGGGGTGCCGGGAATGGTGCTCTGGGTAGCGGTGTGGTTGTTCGCGTTTGCAGAAATCGTCCGAGCCCGTCATACGGGTATGGGTAAGGCCTTGCTAGGCCTGTGGCTGTACTCAACCCTGGCCATGCAGTTCGACGCCGCGAGCCTTACCGATACGCCACGCGCCGAATGGTTCATCAGTTGGTTGCCGGTTGGTCTGGTCATGCTATTGCCATGGGGGCGTGCCGAAAACAAAGCCTGTGGTAAAATTTCCGGTTCAACCTGAACAGCGAGCTCGATGATGGCCGAAACACCGCGACCGGCGGAGCACAACTCCAGCCTGAAGATCTATTTCCGGCTGTTGAGCTACGTGAAACCCTATGTCGGCATTTTCCTGCTGAGCATCATCGGTTTCGTGATCTTCGCCTCGACCCAGCCGATGCTGGCCGGGATCCTCAAATATTTCGTCGATGGCCTGAGCAATCCGCAGGCGGTCCTGTTCCCCAACGTGCCTTACCTGCGTGACCTGCAGCTGCTGCAGGCCGTGCCTTTGCTGATCATTCTGATCGCTGCCTGGCAAGGCTTCGGTTCGTTCCTCGGAAACTATTTCCTGGCCAAGGTCTCCCTGGGCCTGGTGCACGACCTGCGTGTGGAGTTGTTCAACAAACTGTTGGTGCTGCCCAATCGCTACTTCGACAACCATAACTCCGGGCATCTGATCTCGCGGATCACCTTCAACGTGACCATGGTCACCGGTGCTGCCACCGATGCGATCAAGGTGGTCATCCGAGAGGGACTGACCGTGGTGTTCCTGTTCGGCTACCTGGTGTGGATGAACTGGCAGCTGACCATGGTGATGCTCGCCATCCTGCCGGTCATCGCGATCATGGTCAGCGTGGCCAGCAAGAAATTCCGCAAGCAGAGCAAGAAGATCCAGGTAGCCATGGGCGATGTCACCCACGTTGCCTCGGAAACCATCCAGGGTTATCGGGTGGTGCGCAGTTTCGGCGGTGAAACCTACGAGCAGAAGCGCTTCCAGCGTGCCAGCCAGAGCAACACCGACAAACAGCTGAAGATGACCAAGACCGGCGCCCTGTATACCCCCATGCTGCAGTTGGTGATCTACACCGCCATGGCTGCGCTGATGTTCCTGGTGCTGTTCATGCGTGGCGATTCGTCGGCCGGTGAACTGGTGGCCTACATCACCGCCGCCGGCCTGCTGCCCAAGCCGATCCGCCAGCTTTCCGAGGTCAGCTCGACCATTCAGAAAGGCCTTGCCGGCGCCGAGAGCATCTTCGAGCAGCTCGACGAAGCCCCTGAGGTGGATACCGGCACGGTCGAGAAGGACCGCGTGGAAGGCCGCCTGGAAGTGCGCAACCTGAGCTTCAGCTACCCCGGCACCGACCGTGAAGTGCTCAGCGACATCAGCTTCGTGGCCGAGCCCGGACAGATGATCGCGCTGGTGGGCCGCTCAGGCAGCGGCAAGTCGACCCTGGCAGCGTTGATTCCGCGCTTCTATCACCATGACCAGGGACAGATCCTGCTCGATGGCCTGGAAATATCCAAGTACCGACTGCGCAACCTGCGGCGCCATGTGTCCCAGGTGACCCAGCATGTCACGCTGTTCAACGACACCGTGGCCAATAACATCGCTTACGGTGACCTGGCCGGAGCTCCGCGTGCCGATATCGAGGCGGCAGCGGCCGATGCCTATGCCAAGGAGTTCGTCGACAAACTGCCCAAGGGCTTCGACACCGAAGTGGGCGAGAACGGCGTGCTGCTGTCCGGTGGTCAACGCCAGCGTCTGGCGATTGCCCGGGCTCTGCTGAAGAATTCGCCGTTGTTGATCCTCGACGAGGCCACCTCGGCCCTGGATACCGAGTCCGAGCGACATATCCAGGCCGCCCTGGATCACGTGATGAAGGGCCGCACCACGTTGGTGATCGCCCACCGCCTGTCGACCATCGAGAAGGCCGACCTGATCCTGGTCATGGACCAGGGGCGTCTGGTGGAACGCGGCACCCATGCCGAGTTGCTGCAGGCCAACGGTCACTACGCCCGTCTGCACGCCATGGGGCTGGACGAGCCGGAAAAGGCCGACATCACCTGAAGCATCATTACGGGGCCGGAACACGGCCCCGATCGTCACCGGGAGTTTCCACAGCCCAACAGCCAGTAAGGCTTGCGCCGGCCCTGTGCTAATATCCTGCCCCTGTTCATTATTTCTTTTGGGTTGCCCATGAAGTTGTCCATGCCGCGTTTCGATCAAGCCCCGGTACTGGTGGTCGGCGATGTCATGCTCGACCGCTACTGGCATGGCGGTACTTCGCGTATTTCGCCGGAAGCGCCGGTGCCGGTGGTCAAGGTCGATCAAATCGAGGACCGCCCCGGTGGCGCGGCCAACGTCGCCTTGAACATCGCTGCCCTCGGTGCGCCGGCCTCACTGGTTGGCGTCACCGGCCAGGACGAGGCCGCCGAAAGTCTGGCCAACAGCCTCCAGGCCGCTGGCGTTCGCTCGTTGTTCCAGCGCATTGCGCATCAGCCGACGATCGTCAAGCTGCGGGTCATGAGCCGTCATCAGCAACTGCTGCGCATTGATTTCGAGCAGCCGTTCGCCACTGATGCGGTGTCATTGGGCACCCAGGTCGACAGCTTGCTCGAAGGCGTCAAGGTGCTGGTGCTGTCCGACTACGGCAAAGGCGCCCTGAAAGACCCACAGGGCCTGATCGAGGCGGCCCGCGCCCGTGGTATTCCGGTGCTGGCCGACCCCAAGGGCAAGGACTTCACCATCTACCGTGGTGCGAGCCTCATCACTCCGAACCTCAGCGAGTTCGAAACCATCGTCGGTCGTTGCGCCGACGAGAACGAGTTGGTCGCCAAGGGCCTTCAACTGCTGCAGGATCTCGACCTGGGCGCACTGCTGGTGACCCGCGGCGAACATGGCATGACCCTGCTGCGTACCGGTCAACCCGCATTGCACCTGCCGGCGCGGGCCCGTGAAGTGTTCGATGTCACCGGTGCCGGCGATACCGTCATCTCCACCCTCGCCGTGGCCATCGCGGCTGGCGAGGACCTGCCCCATGCCGTCGCCCTGGCCAACCTGGCTGCGGGAATCGTGGTCGGCAAACTGGGTACCGCGGCCATCAGCGCCCCGGAGTTGCGCCGCGCGATCCAGCGCGAAGAGGGCTCCGAGCGCGGGGTGCTGGGTCTGGAGCAACTGCTGCTGGCGATCGACGATGCGCGCGCGCACAACGAGAAGATCGTGTTCACCAATGGTTGCTTCGACATCCTCCACGCCGGGCATGTGACCTACCTGGAGCAAGCTCGTGCCCAGGGAGATCGCCTGATCGTCGCGGTCAACGACGACGCTTCCGTCAGCCGCCTCAAGGGGCCAGGTCGTCCGATCAACAGTGTCGATCGGCGCATGGCCGTGCTGGCTGGACTGGGAGCGGTGGACTGGGTCATCAGCTTCCCCGAGGACACCCCGGAAAATCTGCTGGCCGAGGTCAAGCCCGATGTGCTGGTCAAGGGCGGCGACTACGGCATCGACCAGGTGGTCGGGGCTGATCTGGTGAAGGGCTATGGCGGTACCGTGAAGGTGCTGGGGCTGGTTGAAAACAGCTCGACCACGGCCATCGTCGAGAAAATCCGCAAGAACTGACGCTATCGGGGCCGCGCAGCGGCCCCGACGTTCATTTGTGTATCGAAGTCCGCGCTCGCGCCAGCAGTGCCCGAGCCTTGTCGCCAAAGCGTTGCAGGTGCGACGAGCGATTCGGCTTGGGTTCTTCCAGCCCTTGCTGCTTCACCCAGTCCTTCCAGCGAATCCGCTCATCCTCGACCACCCACCCCTCCTGCCGGGCAAAGCTTTCGGCCAGGTACAGCCCGCGTGTGCTGGCGCGTACCAATTCGTCCCGGCGCAAGGTATACAGCTCGGCAAGCGGCTGTCCGTCCTTGAGCGGCATCAGGTACAGGTCAGGGCGTTTGCGATTGAGGCGGGCCACCAGTTGATCGCCTTCCAGGCGTTCGTCGACGTGAAACAGGCTGAGCTTCTTGGCCTCCCGTGGCACCTGCAAGCGCATGTCGTAGATCAGCTGCAGTGACGCCGTAGGCAGATGAACGTAGGCCCGTGGTCGTTCCAGCAACATCAGGTTGGCGCAGTGCACGGGACGGGCGGCGCCGGACTGGGGCGTCAGCACGAAAGGCAGGGTTTCACGGTAATGCAGGGCCGCGGCATAGGGGGCAGGCAGCCAAGTGTCATTGAAGCGACCGCCCAGCCAGCCTTCAGGTGTCTCCAGCAGGCATTCTTCGGCCACCTCCTGCACGGCTGTGTGCAGTGGCAGGTTCAACTCCTGAGCCGGGACGTAGCCGGAAATCAGCTTGAGCACCACGTCGCCTCGGTCCTGGCGCCGCTGGCGGACCAGCACCCAGAAGTCGCGGTTTTGCCAGTGCAGGGTCAGACGCACGGAAACCCCAAGGTTGGCCAATTCGGTGACGAAGCGTTGTGGATCGGGCAGTTGGATGGCACGCCGGCGTTGCTGGGTCTGGCTGAAATTCAGCGGCATGCCGATGCTCTGGTAGGCCAGTCCTTCCGGGGTAGCCTCGACATGCAGAGGCAGGGTCTTGAAATTGCTCGGATTCTTGCGGATCAACGTTCGCGGCACGAGGCTCCTCCTTGCGTCGGTGCGCCCTGGCGGGCGCGGCTCAATGCTGGCCCAGGATGCGGGCGACGGTGGCCACGTTATGGGCCAGATGCAGCGGATTGATGGTGCCGACGATAGCACTGCTGACGCCTGGATGGGAGAACAGCAACTCGAAGCTGGCCTGTACCGGGTCCACTCCCGGCGCCAGGCAGATGTGTCCGCTGGCCAGAGCCTTCTTTACCAGAATGGCCTTACCGTGCGCGGCAGCGTAGTCCAGTACCGGTCGCTCGGCCTGCTCGTTGAGGTTGTAGGTAACCATGGCGCAATCACCCTGTTCCAGTGCCTTGAGGCCTCCTGCGGCGGTTTTGCCGGAGAAACCGTAGCCAAGAATCTTACCCTCGCGCTTGAGCTCGGCCAGGGTCTGGTAGACCTCCTGTTGCTCGAGGATCGCCAGATCGTTACCGTCGGAATGCACCAGCACCAGGTCGATGCGGTCGGTTTCCAGACGTCGCAGGCTGCGCTCTACCGAGCGGCGGGTGTGGGCGGCGCTGAAGTCGAAGTGCGAAAGTCCGTTGTCGAACTCTTCACCGACCTTGCTGACGATCACCCACGCGTCGCGTTGGCCGCGCAGCAGTGGACCCAGTCGCTCCTCACTGCGGCCATAAGCCGGTGCAGTGTCGATCAGGTTGATCCCCAGGTCGCGGGCCTGGTTCAACAGCAGACCAGCCTCGTCGTCGGCGGGAATGGTGAAGCCGCTGGGATACTTCACGCCCTGGTCGCGGCCGAGCTTGACCGTGCCCAGGCCGAGGGGCGACACCTGGAAGCCGGTGCTGCCCAGGGGGCGGTGGAAGTCGTGCAGGGTCGGCAGGCTCATGGCAGCAAGCGCTCCCAGGCCGGCACGCCGAGGGTCGGACGCGGCAGGTCGGCGAGCTCGGGCTGGGCCGTGGGGCGCACGCCATCGCGTTCCAGGCTGGCCAGGACACGGTCGCTGAAATCCGGTGCCAGCGCCAGTTTGGTCGGCCAGCCGACCAGCAGGCGTTGCTGTTCAGCGAGGAAAGCGTTGTCCGGACGCACCAGGCCCGTTTGCGCGGGCTCGGCGCGGTCGACGCGTAGGGTGGCCCAGCGCACCTGACCCTGGTCGACCCATGGCAGCAGGTTGGCGATTTCCTTTTGCGCGGCGGCGATCTGCGCCGCAGGCTCGCGGGCCACGCCATCGGCTTCGGCCAGATCTCCGCCGAGGTACCAGACCCACTGGCCATCGGCTGCCGGATGGGTCGTGACGGTCACACGTGGCTTTGGCCCGCCGCCCAGGCAGTGGGCATACAGGGGTTTGAGGTTCGGCCCCTTGGCCATGACCATGTGCAGTGGCCGCAGTTGCATGGCCGGCTGCTCCAAGCCCAGGGCGTGCAGGATATCTGCGGTACCGCCGCCGGCACTGAGCACGATACGTTGCGCGCGGATCTGCCGAGCGTCGACGCTCAGGCCGACCAGTTCGTCCCCCTCGCGCAGGGGCTCGATGCGCTCGCCAGCCAGCAGGCTATCACCGGCCAGGTCTGCCAGGTTGGCCAGCAGGCTCGGCACGTCGATCACCAGCTCGGAAAGGCGATACACCTTGCCCTTGAACGCGCGGTCCTGCAGAGCGGGAGGCAGTTGCTCGCCCTTGACCTGTTCGACCCGGCTGCGCACGGCCTTGCTGGCGAAGAAGCTGGTCAGGTTGCCGGCCAGGGTGCCGGGCGACCACAGATAGTGGGCATCGGACAGCAGCCGGGTAGCGCTCAGATCCAGCTCACCGTTGCCGGCCAGGGCCTCGCGCCAGCGTCGGGGCATGTCGGCGATGGCCTCCGAGGCGCCGGTCAATGCGCCGTGCAAGGCGTACTTGGTGCCGCCATGGATGATACCTTGGGACTTGACCGTCTGTTCGCCACCGAGGGTGGCGCGTTCCACCAGTACCGTCGAATAGCCCAGGCGACGCAGCCGGGCATTGAGCCAGAGGCCTGCGACCCCGGCGCCGACGATCAGCACGTCAGTGGAAATGGCAGATGGCATGGCAGTACCTCGAAGACTGGGACAGCTGGCAAGTATACAGGGTGTGCGAACGATCAGTGTCCGACGGTCTTGGAGAACACCTGGATCACCACCACGCCGCCGACGATCATGGCCATGCCCAGCATGGCCGGGACGTCCAGTTTCTGCCCGTAGATCACCAGCGCTACGGCGCTGATCAGCACGATGCCCAAGCCCGACCAGATGGCGTAGGCGATTCCCACCGGAATGCTGCGTACCACCAGGGTCAGCATCCAGAAGGCGACGGCATAGCCACATACCATCAACAGCAACGGCAGCGGCGTGCTAAGGCCCTTGACCGCCTTCATGGACGCAGTGGCGATGACTTCGGCGCAAATGGCGATGGCCAGGTAGGTGTATGCATTCATGGTGGGAATCTCCAGGGACTGGAGCGTATTCTAGAGGTAGCTGGTATGGGGTAAAGTCATTACCTATCTGTTCAGGAGATAGGTCGATGCCTCCCCAGTGGAATCTGGAACAACTGCGCACCTTCGTGCGTGTCGTGGAGTTGCGCTCGTTCTCCGCCGTCGCCCGTGAGCAGCACAAAGCGCAATCGGCGATCAGCAACGCCATCGCGCTGCTCGAAGCGGACCTTGGCGTCGCCTTGTTCGACCGCAGCAGTGGGCGGCAGCCGAAGCTGACCGAGAACGGCGCTGCTCTGCTCGAAGATGCCCATGAACTGTTGCGCCAGTGTGAGCGCCTTGAAGGCCGGGCGCTGGCCCTGATGCGTGGCCAGGAAGCGTTGCTGCGCGTGGCTCAGGATGAAGCCATGCCTTATCAACCGGTAATCGACAGCCTGGACGAGTTGGCCAGCCGTTATCCGTACCTGCAGGTGCAACTGGCCAGTGGTGCCCAGGGCGATGTCGCCCGCAAGTTGGTAGAGCGGCGCGCCGACCTGGGGCTGTTCTTCAATCATGAGCGGATGCCTGCCTCGCTGGAGCGGCGGGCCCTGGGCAGTGTGGAAATGGTCACGGTGTGCGCGGCCGGCCATCCCTTGGCCGGGCAGGGCAGAGTGACCTGCCAGCAGTTGGCGCGTTACCGCCAGCTGTTGATCACGCCGCAGGAAAGTGGCTACCCCGGGGGAGAGGTGGTCAGTCCGCAGGTCTGGCGCGCCGACAGTTTCTACGCCATGGCCGAACTGCTGATGCGTGGCTTGGGTTGGGCCTGGCTGCCGCGTCACGTGGTGCAGTACCCCACCTATCAGGCGCACATGGTGGAGCTCGATTGCGAGTGGTGTCCGCCGGCGCTGGTGGTCGAGCTGGCCTGGCGTCGCGACGAGCCGCTGGGGCCCGCCGCGCAATGGTTGGCCGAGCGCTTTGCGGTGCACCTGCGCGCGATCGGTTAAACTCCGCCGCCATGAACAGAACTCTCTATACCTTGCTCTTCCACCTGGGCCTGCCACTGGTTGCGCTGCGCCTGTACCTGCGTGCGCGCAAGGCGCCGGCCTATCGCCAGCGTATCGCCGAGCGCTTCGCTTGCAACCTGCCGCCGATGCAGCAGGGCGGGATCTGGGTGCATGCTGTGTCGGTGGGCGAAAGCATCGCCGCGGCGCCGATGGTGCGCGCGCTGCTCAAGGCCTATCCGGGCATGCCGATCACGCTGACCTGCATGACCCCGACCGGCTCCGAGCGAATTCGCGCGTTGTTCGAAGGCGAGCCGCGTGTACAGCATTGCTACCTGCCCTACGATCTACCCTGGGCCGCGGCACGCTTCCTCGACCATGTCCGTCCGCGTCTGGGCATCATCATGGAAACCGAACTGTGGCCGAACCATATCCATCAGTGTGCCAAGCGCGGCATTCCCGTGGCTTTGGCCAACGCGCGCTTGTCCGAGCGTTCGGCGCGCGGCTATGCGCGTTTTGCCAAGCTGACCCGACCGATGCTCGCCGAAATGAGCCTGATCGCGGTGCAGACCGAAACCGAGGCGCAGCGTTTTCGTGACCTGGGCGCACGGCCCGAGTGCGTGCAGGTGACCGGTTCGATCAAGTTCGACCTCAAGGTCGACGAGCAGCTGGTGCCACGGGCGCGCGCGCTGCGTGAGCAGTGGGGCGCTACCCAGCGCCCGGTGTGGATCGCTGCCAGTACCCACGAGGGCGAGGATGCGTTGATCCTGCAGGCGCACCGGCAGTTGCTGCAGGTGCATGGCGATGCGCTGCTGATTCTGGTGCCTCGTCATCCTGAGCGTTTCGCTGCGGTGCATACGTTGTGCAGCGAGCAGTTCACCACGGTGCGACGCTCTTCAGGGGCGGCGGTGGATGCGCAGACCGCGGTACTGCTTGGCGACACCATGGGCGAATTGCTGTTTCTATATGCCCTGGCTGATATCGCCTTCGTCGGTGGCAGCCTGGTCGCCACCGGAGGCCACAATCCGCTGGAGCCGGCGGCCCTGGCCCTGCCGGTGATCATGGGGCCGCATGTGTTCAACTTCCAGGAAATCAGCGCGATGTTGCGTGAGGCAGGGGCGTTGCAGCAGATCGACGATGCCGACGGCCTGGCCGAAGCCGTACGGCGCCTGATCGAGCTGCCGCAGGATACGCGGCGGATGGGCGAGGCGGGCAGGGCGGTCATGCAGGCCAATCAGGGCGCCTTGCAGCGCTTGCTCGATGGCCTGGACACGTTGATCGCCTGACGGCGCTATGGCCTGCGCTCGAAATTCTTCGCCGCTGCCGCCGCCAGGTCCGGAGGCAGGAAATCCTTGTCCGGGTTGTAGTCCGCCTTCAGATAGCGTTTGAGGTCTTGCAGGTCCTGGGGGCTCAAGGTCCCTGCCGCTTGCTTGAGGCTCAGGTTATCGAGAATGTAGTCGTAGCGGCTGTTGTTGTAGTCGCGCACCGAGGTGTACAGCTGGCGCTGAGCGTCCAGCACGTCGACGATGTTGCGGGTACCGACCTGATAGCCGATCTCGGTGGCCTCCAACGCGCTCTGGTTGGAGATGATCGATTGCTTGCGTGCCTGCACCTGTTCCACGTCGGTGTTTACCGCGCGGTGCAGGTTGCGGGTGTTCTCCACCACCTGGCGGCGCAGACTTTCGCGCTGTTGCTCGCTCTGGTTCAGACGCTGGTAGGCCTCGCGCACTTGCGAACTGGTCAGGCCACCGCTGTAGATGGGGATGTTCAACTGCAGGCCGATGCTGGTCTGCTCCACGTCGCCGCTGTAGCGCACCCCTGGTTGCGGCGCCGGGTTGGTGAAACCGAGGCTGTCGTTATCGCCCTTTTGATAGCGCGCCACGGCGTCCAGCGTGGGGGCGTGCCCCGCCTTGCGCTGGCGTAGGGTTTCCTCGGCAGCGTCGACGGCATAGTTGGTCGCCAACAGGTTGAGATTCTGCCGCGCCGCTGTTTCGACCCAGGCCTTGGCGTCATTGGGCGTTGGCACCTGCACCGGTAGGGTATGAACCACGCCCTGGATCGCCGTGTACTCGCGGTTGGTCAGTGTCACCAAAGCCTCGAAGGCATCCTGTACCTGACGCTCGGCGATGATTCGGTTGGCCCGCGCGGTGTCATAGCTGGCCTGGGATTGCAGTACATCGGTCTTGTCCGACAGCCCGACGTCGAAGCGCTCGTTGGACTGATCGAGTTGACGCTTGAACGCGGCTTCCTCTGCCTTGGTCGCGGCCAGGTTGTCCTGGGCGCGCAGTACGGCGAAATAGTTCTGCGCCGTCTGCAGGATGAGGTTCTGCTCGGTGGCCGAGAGTTCAAGGGCCGCCTGTTCGTTGACCGCTTCGGCCGCTTGCAACTGGAACCAGCGGTCGGCGCGGAAGATCGGCTGCGACAAGGTCGCGCTCCAGGAATTACCACTGCGGTTCGAGGTGATGGAGGGCTCATCGAGCTTGGTGCGAGTGTTCATCATCTCGGCACCGGCCGACAGGTTCGGAAGCAAACCGGCCCTGGCCTGGGGGACCACTTCGCGCCGGGCGCCATAGTCGGCGCGGGCAGCCGCCAGGTCGGCGTTGTTGGTCACCGCTTCCTGATAGACGCTGACCAGGTCGGTCTTCACTGTCGTAGGCACATCCGCTGCCCATACCACTGCGTTGGACGCACAAGACACGGCTATGGCCAGTGAAAGTTTGCGCAGCATAGAGGCAATCCTTGTACGAAATTAATTACTGAACTGTTGAGTATTGAATGACTGGCCAGTGTAGTGCCATGGGCTGTTGGCAACAATCGTAGTGCCTCCCTTTCATCACCTCTTGTTTTTAGTCGCTTGGCTTTGCCGACCACTCCAGTCTAGACTGCGCATGTTCTTGTCGGGGTGCCTTGAAGCAAAGGCTGAGATCGCAAAGTTGCGGATCCCGTTGAACCTGATCAGGTTAGCGCCTGCGTAGGGAACAAGATTGCTCGCCTTCCCGGGGAGCCTCTTGTGCCAGGTCCGGGAATGTCGCAGCTCCAGCAGCTTCAGGCACTCCATGTATCCGGCACTGCACTCGTCACAGAGTGCGTCCGCGCCTTTCAGGTTCACCCCGACATCCATCCGCTAGGAAGCTGTCTGGAGAGCCTGTGATGAGCAAACAAGAAAAAACGATCAACCTCAGCGAGTCGGCGCAAGTCGATCAGCAGTCCGTGCAACCCTTCCCGCGTTCGCGCAAGGTCTATGTCCAAGGCTCGCGCCCGGACATCCGCGTGCCCATGCGCGAAATCAGCCTGCACGACACCCCGACCGACTTCGGCGGCGAGAGCAATGCCCCGGTGCTGGTGTATGACACCTCGGGCCCCTACACCGATCCCAACGTGATCATCGATGTGCGCAAGGGCCTGGCCGACGTGCGTTCTGCCTGGATCGATGGCCGTGGCGATACCGAACGCCTGGGCGGCCTGAGTTCGGACTTCGGCCAGCAGCGCCTGAACGATGCCGAACTGGCCAAGCTGCGCTTCGCCCACGTGCGCAACCCACGGCGTGCCAAGGCCGGCGCCAATGTCACGCAGATGCACTATGCCCGCCAGGGCATCATCACGGCCGAGATGGAATACGTCGCCATCCGCGAGAACATGAAGCTGCAGGAGGCCCGCGCTGCGGGCTTGCTCGACCAGCAGCACGCCGGGCATAGCTTCGGCGCCAGCATCCCCAAGGAAATCACCGCCGAGTTCGTCCGTGAGGAGATCGCCCGCGGTCGTGCGATCATCCCGGCCAACATCAACCACCCGGAATTGGAGCCGATGATCATCGGCCGCAACTTCCTGGTGAAGATCAACGGCAACATCGGCAACAGCGCCTTGGGTTCCTCGATCGAGGAAGAAGTGGCCAAACTGACCTGGGGTATCCGCTGGGGCTCGGACACGGTCATGGACCTGTCCACCGGCAAACACATCCACGAGACTCGCGAGTGGATCATCCGCAACTCGCCGGTTCCGATCGGCACCGTGCCGATCTACCAGGCCTTGGAAAAGGTCGGTGGAGTCGCCGAGGACCTGACCTGGGAGCTGTTCCGCGACACCCTGATCGAACAGGCCGAGCAGGGCGTCGACTACTTCACCATCCATGCCGGCGTGCTGCTGCGCTATGTGCCGTTGACCGCCAAACGGGTGACCGGCATCGTCAGCCGCGGCGGTTCGATCATGGCCAAGTGGTGCCTGGCGCATCACAAGGAAAACTTCCTGTACACGCATTTCGACGAGATCTGCGAGATCATGAAAGCCTATGACGTCAGCTTCTCGCTGGGCGACGGTCTGCGCCCGGGCTCGATCGCCGACGCCAACGACGCGGCGCAGTTCGGTGAGCTGGAAACCCTCGGCGAACTGACCAAGATCGCCTGGAAGCACGACGTGCAGTGCATGATCGAAGGCCCGGGCCACGTGCCGATGCAGTTGATCAAGGAAAACATGGACAAGCAGCTCGAGTGCTGCGACGAAGCGCCGTTCTACACCCTTGGCCCGCTGACCACCGACATCGCGCCGGGCTACGACCACATCACTTCGGGCATCGGCGCGGCGATGATCGGTTGGTTCGGTTGCGCCATGCTTTGCTACGTCACGCCCAAGGAGCACTTGGGCCTGCCGAACAAGGACGACGTCAAGACCGGAATCATCACCTACAAGATCGCCGCGCACGCCGCCGACCTTGCCAAGGGGCATCCGGGCGCGCAGATTCGCGACAATGCGCTGTCCAAGGCGCGTTTCGAGTTCCGCTGGGAAGACCAGTTCAACCTTGGTCTGGATCCGGACACCGCACGCGCCTTCCATGACGAGACCCTGCCCAAGGAATCGGCCAAGGTTGCGCACTTCTGCTCGATGTGCGGGCCGAAGTTCTGCTCGATGAAGATCACCCAGGAAGTGCGCGAATATGCCGCCAAGATCGAGACCGTGGACGTGACGGTGGAGCAGGGCATGCGTGAGCAGGCCGAGCGCTTCCGCCAGGAAGGCAGTCAGCTCTACCACAAAGTCTAAGGCGCAAAACCCTAGCCCTGTGGGAGCGGGCTTGCCCGCGAACGGGACACCGCGGTGGCTTCTTCGCGGGCAAGCCCGCTCCCACAGGGACGCGTGTTTACTTCAGATTTCTTCCGGCGAATGAAAAAATGACCACCCCCAGCCACTTCTCACCCGACCACGCGGTTCCCGCGAGCCAGCGCCTGTTCGGCGCCCGCGACCTGTTCTCGCTGTGGTTTTCCCTTGGTATTGGCCTGATGGTCCTGCAGGTCGGCGCGTTGCTCGCTCCCGGCCTGGGCCTGTCCGGCGCGCTGTTGGCGATTGTCCTGGGTACCGGCGTCGGCGTGCTGCTGTTGGCCGCGGCTGGTGTGGTCGGCAGCGATACCGGGTTGTCGGCCATGGCCACTTTGCGCCTGAGCTTAGGTGGCCACGGCGCGCGCCTGCCGGCGGTGCTCAACCTCCTGCAGTTGGTGGGCTGGGGATCTTTCGAGATCATCGTCATGCGCGATGCCGCCAGCCTGCTGGGCGCGCGGACCTTCGGCGAAGGCAGTGCCTGGAACAGTCCGGTGCTGTGGACCCTGTGCTTTGGCGCCCTGGCCACCTTGCTGGCAGTCAGCGGGCCGTTGGCGTTCGTGCGCAAGGTGCTGCGTAAATGGGGGATCTGGCTGCTGCTCGGCGCCTGCCTGTGGCTGACCTGGAACCTGTTCGTCAAGGCCGACCTCGCTGCCCTGTGGGGGCGTACCGGGGACGGCTCGCTGTCGTTGGCGGTGGGTTTCGACATCGTCATCGCCATGCCGCTTTCGTGGTTGCCGCTGATCGCCGACTATTCGCGTTTCGGCCAGTGTGCCAGCCGGGTGTTCGGTGGTACCGCGTTAGGCTTCTTCCTTGGCAATGCCTGGCTGATGAGCCTGGGTGTGGCCTACACCCTGGCGTTTGCCGCCGATGGCGAAACCAATGCGCTGCTGCTGGCCCTGGCCGGTGCCGGTCTGGGAATCCCACTGCTGTTGATTCTGCTCGACGAGTCGGAAAACGCCTTTGCCGACATTCATTCTGCGGCGGTGTCCACGGGCCTGCTGGTGCGCCTCAAGGTCGAGCACCTGGCGCTGGCCATCGGCGTGCTGTGTACCCTGATCGCGTTGCTGGCGCCGCTGGCCCAGTACGAGAACTTCCTGTTACTGATCGGCTCGGTGTTCGCGCCACTGTTCGGCGTGGTGCTGGTCGACCACTATCTGATGCGCCGCCGCCGCATGCCAGCACGAGTGGCGGGCCTGCATTGGCCTGCGCTGGTGGCGTGGGCGGCAGGTGTCGCGGCGTATCACCTGATCGCCGCACAGGCGCCGGACTTCGGTGCGACCCTGCCAGCCTTGCTGCTGGCAGGTGCGCTGCATGCGCTACTGGGTGTCAGCCGCGGCCGGGAAACAGCTCGGGCTTGATCACGCCATTGAGGCGTGGGTACGGAATCTTCAGCTCGACGTGGCCCATGGAGTAGGGCGCGATGGCATAGACTTCGTACTTGACCACCACCGCGCCGTACGTCAGGGCGACGTGCGGCGAGCGCTTGAACGGCCAGGTTTTGACGAATTCGGCGTCCTTGTCCATGCCCACGCTGATCAGCCAGGCCTTGTGCGACTCTTCTACGGTTTTCCAGAAGGTCTCTTCCTGGCCGGGCACCAGCATGTCCTGCAGGGTCAGCACCTTGTCCAGCTTGCGCGAGTAGTTGATGAAGCCGCGCCCTGGCATGCCGTGGGCGCCGCCGCTGTCGAGGTAGCTCGACAGTTCGATGATCACCAGCCCGTCATGCTGCTCGCGTACCTTGGCCTGCAGGTAGCTGCTGTTGCGCTTGTCGGCGTTGGCCAGGTACTGCTGTTCGTAGGCTTGCAGGGTCGCCGGAGCGGCGCCGTGCTGGTTGTCCTCGGTCAGTTGCAGCAAGCGTTTTTCGACGATGCCGTCGAGCTTGGGCAGGGCCGGGAAGTGGATGGTGTCGATATTGACCAGCGGGCAGTCGCTTTCGCTGCAGCCGGGTTTGACATGCTCCCAGGCATCGCGCTTGACCTCGAGCGGAGCCCGGTAATTGGGCGTGAACAGGCTTTGGCAGGCGCCCAGTGCCAGTGCCAGCACGGCCACGGAAGTCAGTTTGACGAGCGTCATGATGATCCTTGCAGAACAGGGAAAAGTCGGCCTTTGACCGTCTGCGCGGCCTTCAGTTCGCCACTAAGCTAACAGAGTAGGCGCTCGCTGTCCCGACCGTGCGAACGGTCGCCCAAGGGGGGTGAAACGTGAAAGCGTGCAGAGTAGGATGGCGCGATGCGGTAAACGAGGTAGCGAGGATTTTCATGTCGGATACGTTGAATTCGGTACCCAGGACGGTCGAGATCGTCGAGCGGGCCAACTGTTTCCAGGGCTTCTACAAGCTCGACAAGGTGCGCCTGCGTCATGAGCTGTTCGCCGGTGGCTTGGGCCGCGAGATCAGTCGTGAGCTGTTCGTGCGCCACGATGCGGTGTGCGTGTTGCCTTATGATCCGCTGCGTGACGAAGTGGTCTTGATCGAACAGTTCCGGGTCGGCGCCATGGACAAGGTCGACAACCCTTGGCTGATCGAGATGGTCGCCGGGCTGATCGACAAGGATGAGCAGCCCGAGGAGGTTGCCCACCGCGAGGCCGAGGAAGAAGCAGGCCTGGTCTTCAGCGCCTTGTGGCCGATGACCCGTTACTTCCCGTCGCCCGGCGGCAGTGATGAATATGTGCATCTGTTCCTTGGCCGTTGCAGCAGTGAAGGGGCCGGTGGCCTGCATGGCCTGGAAGAGGAGGGCGAGGACATCCGTGTGCGGGTGTGGTCATTCGAAGACGCCCTGCAGGCGGTGCGTGATGGGCGCATCTGCAACGCCGCGACCATCATCGGCCTGCAATGGCTGGCGCTGAACAAAGACGAAGTCCGAGGTATGTGGAAGTGAACCTGTTGCGTGAGCGTTATCGGGTCGACCTGGCCGGGTTGCAGGCAGCCTGCGAGGCCAATTACGCCCGGCTCATGCGGTTGTTGCCCGACATGCGCACCACCCAGAGCTCACGGCGCATCGGCATGGCCCAGGGCGACCAGATGCTTGGCGTGCTGGTGCTCGATGTGCTGTTGGCCTGTCCGTACACCACCACCTTGCGCGTGCGCCAGGAGCACAGCCTGCCCTGGTTACCGGTGCCGCAAATGGAGGTGCAGGTGTACCACGACGCACGCATGGCCGAGGTGGTCGGTGCCGAGCATGCCAGGCGGCTGCGCAGCATTTACCCCTACCCCAACGAAGCGATGCACCAGCCCGACGAGAAGGCCCAGCTCAACCTGTTCCTCGGCGAATGGCTGAGTCACTGCCTGGCCTGCGGTCACGAACTGGCAAGCGTGCGCTGAAATGTGACGCTGTGCTCGTAACAGAGGGTGTGCTGGCTGTTTTCTGACGACCGTTCGCCCGCCATAATTGCCGCTGAATCCGTTCGAGGAGACGGCCGTTGCCGCACCCAGATCCACTCCAGGCCCCCGTGCACGTCGTGCAGTTGACCGATGCCCATCTGTTCGGCGATGCGACCGGTACCCTGCTTGGCCTAAATACCCGCGACAGCCTCCGCCATGTGATCGCCCAGGTTCGTCGCGAGCAGCCGCGCATCGACCTGTTGCTGTGCACCGGCGACCTATCGCAAGACGGCAGCGTGGCGTCCTATGAGGCGTTTCGTCAGTTGACCGGCGAAATCCAGGCGCCGACCCGCTGGTTGCCGGGCAACCACGACGAGGCCAGGGTCATGGCCGAAGTCGCGCCGGAGCTGGTCCAGGCGGTCACCGATATCGGTGCCTGGCGTGTGGTGATGCTCGATTCGTCGGTACTCGGCGCCACCCATGGCCTGCTGGAACCTGATCAACTGGCCTTGCTCGACCAGGCCCTGGCCTCGGCAGCAGGGCGTCACTGCCTGGTGTGCTGCCACCACCAGCCGGTCGACATTGGCTGTGCCTGGATCGCGCCGATCGGCCTGCGCAATGCCGATGACCTGTTGCAGCGCCTGAAAGGTTATCCACAGGTCAAGGCGTTGCTCTGGGGGCATATTCATCAAGCGTGGGATGAGCAACGCGATGGCATGCGCTACCTGGCTACGCCATCGACCTGCATCCAGTTCGCGCCGGGCAGCGAGGACTTCAAGGTGAGCGAGGAGCTGCCGGGGTATCGCTGGCTGCGCCTGCATGCTGACGGTCGCCTGGAAACGGGTGTGGAGCGTGCCCGAGACTTCGAGGTGCGGCTCGACTTCGACAGCCCCGGCTATTGAGGTGGAGCCATCACCGGCTTGCCGGCGATCGGGCCGCTGCGCTTGAAGAATATGTTGCAAGACAATCGAGCCAGCACCAAAACCCGGTGAACACGCTACACTGCGCGTCCCAGCGCCCGCCTGTCGGGGCGCGAAGCCAAAGACACCGGGGGCAGCATGTCGGGTTCCATCCTCTATATCCATGGCTTCAACAGCTCGCCGTTGTCGACCAAGGCTCGCCAGCTTGAAGCGGTGATGCAACAGCTTGGCCTGGCCGAGCGGTTGCGCGTGCCCGAACTGCACCATCATCCGCGCCAGGCTATCGCCCAGCTCGAGGCCTGCATCGCCGAGCTCGGTGCGCCCTTGCTGGTCGGCAGCTCGCTCGGCGGCTACTATGCCACCCATCTGGCCGAGCGCCACGGCCTCAAGGCCCTGCTGATAAACCCGGCGGTGACGCCGCACAAGCGTTTCGATGGCTACCTCGGCACCCAGCGCAACCATTACAGTGGTGAAACCTGGGAGCTGACTCTGGACCACGTACAGGCGCTGGCCGAGCTCGAAGTCGCGCCGCCCGCCGACCCCGACCGCTACCAGATATGGTTGCAGACCGGGGACGAAACCCTGGATTATCGCCACGCCGAGCAGTATTACCGCGGTTGTGCCTTATGTATCGAGGCCGGTGGCGATCATGGCTTCCAGGGCTTCGCCGAACGCCTGCCGGCTCTGCTGGCATTCGCCGGAGTTGCCCCAGGGCGGTATTCAGCGCTCGATTTTTCTGTATTTTGACCTTTTTGCATTCACCAGACTGACGACGAGAACCCATGGCCAATCCCAGCGCTAGCGCCTATAACGCAGACGCCATCGAAGTCCTCTCGGGCCTTGACCCGGTCCGCAAGCGGCCGGGCATGTACACCGACACCAGCCGGCCCAATCACCTGGCCCAGGAAGTCATCGACAACAGCGTCGACGAAGCCCTGGCCGGCCACGCCCGCTCGGTGCAGGTCATCCTTCACGCCGACCACTCGCTGGAGGTCAGCGACGACGGCCGCGGCATGCCGGTGGACATCCACCCCGAAGAGGGCGTCTCGGGGGTCGAGCTGATCCTCACCAAGCTGCATGCCGGCGGCAAGTTCTCCAACAAGAACTACCAATTCTCCGGCGGCCTGCACGGCGTGGGTATCTCCGTGGTCAACGCCCTGTCGACCCAGGTGCGGGTGCGCGTCAAGCGCGACGGCAACGAGTACCAGATGACTTTCGCCGATGGCTTCAAGTCCAGCGAGCTGGAGGTGGTCGGATCGGTCGGCAAGCGCAACACCGGCACCAGCGTCTACTTCAGCCCCGATCCCAAATACTTCGATTCGCCCAAGTTCTCCATCAGCCGCCTCAAGCATGTGCTCAAGGCCAAGGCCGTGCTGTGCCCGGGGCTGTTGGTCAGCTTCGAGGACAAAGCCAGTGGTGAGAAGGTCGAATGGCATTACGAGGACGGCCTGCGTTCCTACCTGGTCGACTCGGTCAGCGAGTTCCAGCGCCTGCCTGACGAGCCGTTCTGCGGTAGCCTGGCCGGCAACAAGGAGGCTGTCGACTGGGCCTTGCTGTGGTTGCCCGAAGGGGGCGACAGTGTCCAGGAAAGCTACGTCAACCTGATTCCCACCGCCCAGGGCGGTACCCACGTCAATGGCCTGCGCCAAGGCCTGCTCGACGCCATGCGCGAGTTCTGCGAGTTCCGCAACCTGCTGCCGCGCGGTGTCAAGCTGGCCCCCGAGGACGTGTGGGAGCGCATCACCTTCGTGCTGTCGATGAAGATGCAGGAACCGCAGTTTTCCGGGCAGACCAAGGAGCGCTTATCGTCCCGCGAGGCGGCGGCGTTCGTCTCCGGCGTGGTCAAGGACGCGTTCAGCCTCTGGCTCAACGCCCATCCCGAACTGGGCATGCAACTGGCCGAGCTGGCGATCAGCAATGCCGGGCGGCGCTTGAAGGCCAGCAAGAAGGTCGAGCGCAAGCGCGTCACCCAGGGCCCGGCGTTGCCTGGCAAGTTGGCCGACTGCGCCGGGCAGGACCCGATGCGCGCCGAGCTGTTCCTGGTCGAAGGTGACTCCGCCGGCGGTTCCGCCAAGCAGGCCCGTGACAAGGAATTCCAGGCCATCCTGCCGCTGCGTGGCAAGATTCTCAACACCTGGGAAGTGGACGGCGGCGAAGTCCTGGCCAGCCAGGAAGTGCACAACATCGCTGTGGCCATCGGCGTCGATCCAGGCGCTAACGACCTTTCGCAACTGCGCTACGGCAAGATCTGCATCCTCGCCGACGCCGACTCCGACGGTTTGCATATCGCCACCCTGCTGTGCGCACTGTTCGTCCAGCACTTCCGTCCGCTGGTCGAGGCCGGGCACGTCTACGTGGCCATGCCGCCGCTGTACCGCATCGACCTGGGCAAGGAAATCTACTACGCCCTCGACGAAGCCGAGCGCGATGGCATTCTCGATCGCCTGGTGGCCGAGAAGAAGCGTGGCAAGCCCCAGGTCACTCGCTTCAAGGGGCTGGGCGAGATGAACCCGCCGCAATTGCGCGAGACCACCATGGACCCGAACACCCGGCGCCTGGTCCAGCTGACCCTGGACGATCTGCAGGGCACCACCGAGATCATGGACATGCTGCTCGCCAAGAAGCGCGCCGGTGATCGCAAGAGCTGGCTGGAAACCAAGGGCAACCTGGCCGAGGTCCTGGTTTGATTCGTCTGCTGTTAGCTGCCTGCCTTGCCCTGGTTGCCCTGACGTGTCAGGCCAGCGAGTGGCCGCAGTTGAAGTTGACCGCCGAGCACCCGATCGAAGGCATGCGCGGCGGCAATCTTTCCGGCCTGGCGTTTTGTCGTGGCAGCTTTTGGGGCGTTTCGGACCGCGATGACGACCGTATCTATCGCTACGACCAGCAAGAAGCGGTCTGGCGCGCCGAGCCGTTGATATTCACCCCCCCGCCAGTCCCTGAAAGTGGCCTGCCCTGGGGCTTGAAGGCGCGGAGCTGGGCGGCGGCGCTGGTGCGCGGCGGTGATCTGGATTTCGAGGGCATCACCTGCGACCAGAGCGACAACCTCTATCTGGTCAGCGAAGCCCATGCTGCCGTTCTGCAATTGCCCCTCGAAGGCGAGCCCAACTGGCTGAAGATCGACCCGGTGATGATGCGCCAGGCTCGTGCCAGCGGCATGCTGCTGAACTTCAATGCCCTGTTCGAAGGCCTGGCCATCAACCCAGCCGGTGACCGCTTGTGGTTGGCGGCCGAGCGTGAGCGACGGGGCCTGGTGGTGATCGAGCGACAGCAATCGCTATGGAACTGTGGGCGCAGCTGCGTGTTGCTCAGTGAAGCCGGGGTCGAGATGCAGCCACCGCAGATGCCCAATCCACGGCCACTGTCCCGGGACTTTTCCGACCTGGCGATGTTCGAGGGCAAGCTGTTCACCCTCGAGCGCAACGCGTTTCGTGTGTGCCGCCGCGATCCAGACACCGGCAAGGTCGAGCGCTGCTGGTCGTTCGCCGCCGATGCCCTGGTCCCCGAGCGTCGCTACGATCAGCCGTTCGGCCTGGCCGAAGCGCTGGTGATCGACGCCAAGGGCGCATGGATCGGCCTGGACAACAACGGCAGCGACCGCGCCGATGGTGAGACTCGGCCGATCGTCTGGCGCTTTGCCGCGCCCGAGGGCGGCTGGAGCGCCCAGCCATGACCCAGCCAGCGGGCAAGCGCGCCGGCAAGGTGCTGATGATCGTGGCCTGGGCCGCCGCGCTGTTCCTGGCTACGCGCTTCTTCGGCCAGTGGGAGGAGCGCCAACGCAACCCCAATGCACAGGTGCAGTCCGAGCACGGCGATGGTTTCATCGAGGTGCGGCTGCTGGGCAATGGCCAGGGCCATTTCGTGCTGGACGGTGCGATCAATGGCCAGGTCGTGCATTTCATGCTCGACACCGGCGCCACCGACGTGGCCATTCCCGAGGCCCTGGCCAACGAGCTGGGCCTGGCGCGCGGCAGCCCGGTCATCCTGAGTACCGCCAATGGTCGCACCGAGGGCTATCGCACGCGGCTCGACAGTGTGCAGCTTGGCGATATCCGCCTGCACGGCGTCCGTGCCCTGGTGGTCCCGGGCCTGGACGGGCAGACCGTACTGCTCGGCATGAGCGCCCTGAAACAACTTGAATTTACCCAGCGCGGCGGCACCATGTTGCTGCGCCAGAACCTGAAATGACGAGGCCCGCATGAGCGACTCACTGGAACTCAGCCTGGACGGCGTCGAACGCCGCTCGCTGGCTGACTTCACCGAACAGGCCTACCTCAACTACTCCATGTACGTGATCATGGACCGGGCACTGCCGCACATCGGCGACGGCCTCAAGCCGGTGCAGCGACGCATCGTCTATGCCATGAGCGAGTTGGGGCTCGATGCCGATGCCAAGCACAAGAAGTCGGCGCGTACCGTCGGTGACGTGCTCGGCAAATTCCATCCCCATGGCGATTCGGCCTGCTACGAGGCCATGGTGCTGATGGCGCAGCCGTTCAGCTACCGCTATACCCTGGTCGATGGCCAAGGCAACTGGGGTGCTCCGGACGATCCAAAGTCGTTCGCCGCCATGCGCTACACCGAGGCGCGCCTGTCGCGGTATTCCGAGGTGTTGCTCAGCGAACTGGGCCAGGGCACCGTGGACTGGGTGCCGAACTTCGACGGCACGCTGCAGGAGCCGGCGGTGTTGCCGGCACGTCTGCCCAACATTCTGCTCAACGGCACCACGGGTATCGCCGTGGGCATGGCCACCGACGTACCGCCGCACAACCTGCGCGAGGTTGCCAGCGCCTGCGTGCGGTTGCTCGATGAGCCCAAGGCCACCCTCGAGCAGCTCTGCGAGCATATCCAGGGCCCGGACTACCCGACCGAGGCCGAGATCGTCACGCCGCGTGCGGAAATCCTCAAGATGTACGAAAGCGGCCGCGGCTCGATCCGCATGCGTGCCGTCTACCGTGTCGAGGATGGCGATATCGTCGTCACTGCGCTGCCGCACCAGGTCTCCGGGGCCAAGGTGCTGGAGCAGATTGCCGCGCAGATGCAGGCCAAGAAGCTGCCGATGGTGGCCGATCTGCGCGATGAGTCGGACCACGAGAACCCCTGCCGCATCGTCATCATTCCGCGCTCGAACCGGGTCGATGCCGATGAATTGATGCAGCACCTGTTCGCTACCACCGACCTGGAAAGCAGCTACCGCGTCAACGTCAACATCATCGGTCTCGATGGTCGGCCGCAGTTGAAGAACCTGCGGGCCTTGCTGCTGGAATGGCTGCAGTACCGTATCGGTACCGTTCGTCGCCGCTTGCAGCATCGTCTGGAGAAGGTCGAGAAGCGCTTGCACCTGTTGGAAGGTTTGCTCACCGCGTTCCTCAACCTGGATGAAGTGATCCACATCATTCGTACCGAGGATCACCCCAAGCAGGCCCTGATCGCCCGTTTCGACCTGACCGAGATCCAGGCCGACTACATCCTCGAGACTCGTCTGCGCCAGCTCGCCCGCCTGGAAGAGATGAAGATCCGCGGCGAGCAGGACGAACTGCTCAAGGAACAGGCCAAGCTGCTCGCGCTGTTGGGCAGCGATGCCAAGCTGCGCAAGCTGGTTCGCAGTGAACTGATCAAGGATGCCGAAACCTATGGCGACGACCGCCGTTCGCCGATCGTCGAGCGTGCTGAAGCCAAGGCCCTTTCTGAAACCGAACTGATGCCGACCGAGCCGGTGACCGTGGTGCTTTCGGAAAAAGGCTGGGTGCGCTGCGCCAAGGGCCACGATATCGACGCCACCGGCCTTTCCTACAAGGCCGGCGATGGCTTCAAGGCTGCTGCTGCCGGACGCTCAAACCAGTTTGCCGTGCTCATCGACTCGACCGGGCGCAGCTATTCCCTGGCCGCCCACAGCCTGCCGTCGGCCCGTGGCCAGGGCGAACCGCTGACCGGCCGTCTGGCGCCGCCGCCGGGGGCGACCTTCGAATGCGTGCTGCTCCCCGAAGACGACGCGCTGTATGTGGTGGCATCCGACGCCGGCTACGGCTTCGTGGTCAAGGGCGAGGACCTGCAGGCCAAGAACAAGGCGGGCAAGGGCCTGCTCAGCCTGCCTAACGGCGCCAAGGTCATCACCCCGCGACCGGTGGCCAATCGCGACCAGGACTGGCTGGCGGCGGTCACTACCGAAGGCCGTCTGCTGGTGTTCAAGGTCAGCGACCTGCCGCAACTGGGCAAAGGCAAGGGCAACAAGATCATCGGTGTGCCGGGAGATCGCGTCGCCAGCCGTGAGGAATACGTCACCGACCTGGCGGTGCTCGGCGAGGGCGCGACACTTGTATTGCAGGCCGGTAAGCGTACGCTATCTCTGAAGCCGGACGACCTGGAACACTACAAGGGCGAGCGGGGCCGGCGCGGCAGCAAGCTGCCACGGGGCTTCCAACGGGTCGACGGATTGCAGGTGGAAGGTCCGGCATGATCCGCCAGACTGCCTGGAACGGCAATTTCAGCGTCGTTCCGGGCAGAAATGCTGGAGTCGGGCGGCTATTTCGCGGATGATAGTGCCCTTGCGGTGCCAGCGTGGCTGTGTGCCCAAATGAATCTAAGTCAGTATCATTGCGGTTTGCTGATTAGCGACCGCCTGGACGGGATGATGAAATTTCTGCGCCTTCCATTTGCGCTGTTGATGACGGGTTTGCTGGGGTTGGGCGGATGCAGCATGCATCAGCCGGTAGCCTTGTACCAACTCGACAGCGGTGATCCTGGTCAGCCTTCGCAAAGCGCGGGCATGGCCGTGGTGCTCGGCCCGGTATCGATCGCCGACTACCTGCAGCGTGAGACCTTTCTGCAGCGTCAGGCCGATGGCAGCCTGAGTTCGGCGACCGACGGTCGCTGGGCCGGTAGCCTGTCGTCCGATATCGACCAGTTGCTGGTTCGTCAGCTGGCCTGGCGGCTGGACAGCCAGCGTGTCGTGCTGGCACCGGCAAGCACCGGCTTCACGCCGGACGTGCAAGTGCTGTTGTCGATCACCCGCCTGGACTCCGGCAAGAACCAACCGGCAGTGCTCGATGCCCAATGGCGTCTGCTCGACCGTCGTGGCCATGTGCGCGACAACCGTATCGTGCACCTCGAGCAACAGCACGAGGGCAGCGAGTCTTCGCAGGTGCAGGCCCAGGGCCAGCTGTTGCAGAAGCTGGCCGAGCAGTTGAGCTCGGCGGTCAAGCCTTTGGCCAATCAGCCGGCCATCGCTGAAGAAACGCCGAAGAAGCCGGCACCGGCGCAGGTCAAGAAGGCACCGGAGAAAGCCAAGATTCCAATGGCTTCGCCGATTCGCACGGACATGGAGGTGTATCGGTTCTGACCGAACGGATACCCACAAAAAAGCCCGCATCATTGCGGGCTTTTTTGTGGGTGTACGGCAGGGTCATTCAGTTCGAGCGCCGAAGCTCACCGCGTATTGGCAGTCAGCTCTTGCGCTCATCCAGTCGTGCCAGTTGTCGTTCCAGCATCGACGGGTACGGCTCCATCAATCGCTCCACACAGCAGGCTCCTTCAGGGCTGGCAATCGGGCGGATGCGTGCGCGTTGGCGGATCAATGCGTCGTCGCTGATCTGCCGCTCGACCAGCAGCAAATTGCGGCTGTGCTGTGACAAGGCCAGAGCGTCCTGGGCCTTTTCGGTCATCAGCACGTCGACCAGTTCCAGCCCCTGCAGGTCATCACCGTGCACCAGGCCCAGCTGCAGTTGCAGGGTGATGCCGCTGTCGGCTACCTCGATCTGCAAGGCATGGCCCAAGGCGCGCAGCAGCTCGCCGCAGCAAATGGCGTTGGTCAGGTAGTCTTCGCCGCTGTCGCGGCTGTGGAACAACACCAGGGTACTGCCATCATTGAGCGTGTGGGTTTCGCCTTCGTACAATGAGGCGGCCTGCTCCAGGCAATCGCGATAACGCTCCAGCAACTCGGTCAGGCGCGTGCGTGGCAGGCGCCGCAGTTGTTCCTGGGAACCCAGTTGCACGGCCAGCACGGCGCTGTTCTGCGGCTCGTCGGACTCGACCAGGGCCGCTTTGGGCGCGGGCTCGTCGCTGTCCAGCAGGCCGGCAAAGGCCTCGTCATCGTCCTCGTCGGCCTGGGCCGTGGCACGCGGCGCCGGGGGCTGCTGGTCGTACAGGTCGTCGAAGTCGCCTTCGTCTTCCTCGTCCTCCTCAGGCTCCGGTGGCGGAGGCGGTGCCAAGCGGGCGTGCAACTGACGCGCCAGGTCGCCGATCTCGTCCTGGCGGTCGATCGCCGGGGTATAGGGGTGTGGATCCCGCAGCCAGACGCGCAGTTGCAGCAGCGGCGTGGTGATGTAGCGACCTTGGCGCAGGCTCAGGCTCAAGGCCAGGGCCAGCAGGATCGCGGCGAGGATCCCCATGCTCTGCAGGCTGATCAGCATGGGCTGCTGGAACTGGCTCATGTCCAGGCTGATGCGCAGTTGCCCGGCGGTGACGTCCTGGAAGGTGATCTTGGTCTGGAACAAGCCCTCGGCTTCGCCCAGCAGGCTGTTGCGCGGACGCTGGCCGGCCTCGGCGAGGATGCGGTTGTCGACGCTGTAGATCGCTGCGTGGGCCACCAGAGGGTTTTTCACCAGGTTGCCGAGCAGCACATTGAGGCTGAGGATGTCGTTGGACACCAACAGTTCCGTGGCCGAGGTCGCGGTCTGGGTGGTCAGGCTCTGGCCGAGGGCATCGGCCTGTTCATGCATGGCCTGCTTGAACTGCAGGCCCATGACGCAGGCATAGATCACCAGCGCCAGCGCGACCAAAAATATGTTGGTGCTGGCGATGCGCAGTGCCAGGGGAACGCGGCGTTGACGCAGGGCACGGAAGATCATCAGGAAGAAGTTGTCTGGCTTGACGGGCGTGGGCCGGTTCACAGAGCGCGGCTCTTAATGGCAGAAAAGTGTTGCGCAGTATAGCGAGCCATAATTTGTCGGCAAAGTAGCGTTGGTGCCCGATGGTCATGGAAAATCGGTAGAATGCGCATTTTTCATCGAAGTCGGAGCCAGGTTGTGCGCGAAATCGTCCTGATCAACATCACCGGTGAGGACCGTCCCGGTCTTACCGCCGCCCTGACCGGCGTCCTGCTCCAGGGCGGTGTGAACATCCTCGACATCGGCCTAGCCGTCATGCACGGCACCTTGTCGTTCGGCATCCTGGTCGATATCCCGGATAACGAAGTGGCTACCAACCTCCTGCAAAGCGTGCAGGCCAAGGCGCACGAGTTGAACCTGCAAGCCCGCTACACGCCGATCTCCGAAGCCGATTATCAGCATTGGGCCGATGGCCATGGCGAGGCGCGGCACATCGTGACGGTGCTCAGCCGCAAGATCAAACCCGAGCAACTGCAGCGGGTGAGTGCGGTGATCAGCCAGTATGGCCTGACCATCGAGCGCATCGAGCGCCTGTCTGCTCGCGTGTCGCTGGATAATGAAAGCGTGAAAGGCAAGTCTGCCCTGGAGATCTCCGTGCGTGGCGTGCCGAGCGATGCTCAGGCCCTGCGCAGCGAATTCTTCGCCCTGGCCGAAGCGCTGAATATCGACATCGCCTTCCAGAAGGACGACCTGTTCCGTCGTAACCGCCGCCTGGCGGTGTTCGACATGGACTCGACGCTGATCGAGGCCGAAGTCATCGACGAGCTGGCCAAGGCCGCTGGAGTCGGCGAACAGGTGGCGGCCATCACCGAGCGGGCGATGCGCGGCGAGCTGGATTTCCGTGCCAGCTTCAAGGAGCGCATGGCGCTGCTCAAGGGGCTGGACGTTGGTGTCCTGGATCAAATCGGTGCTTCGCTGCGTCTGACCGAAGGCGCCGAGAACCTGTTCGCCGAGCTCAAGCGTCTGGGTTACAAGACTGCGATCCTGTCCGGTGGCTTCACCTACTTCGCCAAGCAAGTGCAGGCGCGCCTGGGCATCGACTACGTATTCGCCAATGAGCTGGAAGTGGTGGATGGCAAGGTCACGGGCGTTGCCGTGGAGCCGATCGTCGACGCCCAGCGCAAAGCCGAGCTGCTGCAGAAGCTGGCCGCCGATGAGGGCCTGCAGCTTCAGCAGACGATTGCCGTGGGCGATGGCGCCAACGACCTGCCGATGCTGGCCCTGGCCGGTCTGGGCGTGGCCTTCCGCGCCAAGCCGCTGGTACGTCAGTCTGCCAAGCAGGCGATCTCGACCTTGGGCCTGGACGGCGTGTTGTACCTGCTGGGGCTTCGGGATCGTGAGGCGCGTGGGTAAGGGGTTGCTTCGAGTGCTTTGGCGCCTGTGAGACCGAGCGCCGCCCGCGCGGCGCTCGGTCTCACAGGCGCAGAAAGTACCGCGCCAAACCTTCAGGCCTGGGCAGGCGTTGCCAGCAATTCACCCATGCGCACCGCTGAGCTTGCGCCGAGGGTCTGCGCCCACTTCACCTGCTCGGGGCCGAACAGCACGATCGCGGTGGAGCCCAGCTTGAAGCGGCCAAGCTCGGCACCTTTTTCCAGATGGATCGGCGTGCGGCTGCCTTCGTCATAACGGAATGTCTTGATCTCGCGCTTGGGCGGCGTGACCAGCCCGGCCCAAACGGTCTCGATCGAGGCGACGATCATCGCGCCGACCAATACCACGGCCATCGGCCCACGTTCGGTGTCGAACAGGCACACCACGCGCTCGTTACGGGCGAACAGCTCCGGCACGTTCTCGGCGGTGGTCTGGTTGACCGAGAACAGACGGCCCGGTACGTAGACCATTTCGCGCAGGGTGCCGGCCAGCGGCATGTGCACCCGGTGGTAGTCCTTTGGCGACAGGTACACGGTGGCGAATTCGCCACCCATGAACGGCGCTGCCAGGGCCGGATCGCCGCCCAGCAGCTCCTGGGCGCTGAAGCTGTGGCCCTTGGCCTGGAAGATGCGACCGTGTTCGATCGGGCCAAGCTGGCTGATCGCGCCATCGGCTGGGCAGAGGATGGCGCCCGGCGTTTCGTCCAGCGGGCGGGCGCCGGGCTTCAGGGCGCGGGTGAAGAAGGCGTTGAAGTGCTCGTAGGCGGTGAGGTCTTCGACCACGGCCTCGCTCATGTTCACCTGGTAGCGCTTGGCGAACCACGCGGTGAAGGCATTCTTGAACCAGCGTACGCGGCACTCGGCAATGCAGCCGGCCAGGCGCGACAGTAGGTGGTGCGGCAGCAGGTACTGGCTGATGATGAACAAACGGGATTTCATGCAGGTTCCTTAGACTTCTACAGGCGTGTCCGGGTGGTTGCCCCATTCGCTCCACGAGCCGGCATACGCCTTGACCCGTGGGTAGCCGAGGGCCTTGGCCACCAGGTAAGTGAAACCGGAGCGGCGGTGGGTCTGGCAGTGGGTGATCACTTCCTTGTCCGGGGTGATGCCCAGGCGCTCGAGCACTTCGGCGATGTCCTTGCGGATGCGCAGGTGGTCATTGAGGTCCATGCCGGCGGTCCACTCGAAGTTGACCGCGCCAGGTATATGGCCGCCCTTGGCTGCCAGGACCTTCTCGCCATTGTATTCCTGCGGCCCACGGGCATCCCAGATGACCAGGTCATCGTCGCCCAGGCGGCTCTGCAGGTACTCGCGGGAAGCCGTTGGTTCGCTGTGCAACCGCAGCCTCACCGGGGTGTTGCCCGCTGGGGGCACTTCGGTGGTGAGCTTGTCCGCCGGCCAGGCCTGGATGCCGCCGTTGAGATAGTGGTGGGCCTTGTGACCGATGACGTCGAGCAACCAGATGAAGCGCCCGGCCCAACCGCCGCCCTCGTCATCGTAAACCACGTAGACGGCATCGTCGCGATGACCGAGCTCGCTGAACAGCTTCTCCAGTTCACCCAGAGGCGGCAGCAGGCCAGGAGCAGGCGGCTGGCCAAGCTGGGTGCGCTTGCCTTCGACGAAACGGGCGCCGGGAATGTGCCCGCTGATGTAGCGGTTGATGCTGCTCAGGTCGACCAGGATCAACTGGGGGCAATCCAGGCGCGGCAGCAGGTCCTCGGGCTCGATCACCAGAGGCAAGCCGGAAAAGTCAGTCATCCACGTTCTCCGATGTGGAAAGAGGGGCGATTGTAGCGCAAGGCTCAAGGGTTGCGGCTGGCGAAAAGCGCCAGGGCCCGCTCGATGCATTGCGCGGTCTTGCCGAACGCCTGCACGCTGACATCGGCCAGCGGCTTTCCGCCCTGGTCGGCCACGGCCAGCATCAAGACCTGGTCATCCACGGCCAGCGAACGCAACAGCAGGTGCTCGCCGCTGAACAGTGTGCGCAAGGGGGCGGGCAGCAGGGCGGCGAACTGGGCGTGGTTATCGGGGGTCAGTCGCAGCTGCGCGGCCTTGCTCAGCAGCTTTTGCAGCAACTTGTTCTGCGGTACTTGCAGGGCGATGGCCTCCGCTTCCTTGGGCAGCCCGCTGGCTTGCTGTACGCGCAGGTAATCGCAGGTTCGATCCAGGCTCAGCAGCAGGATGCGCTGCATGCCGCAGGCCTGCAGGGCCTCGCGGGCCTGGCTGGCCAGGTGCACCGCATTGGCGAATGGACTGGGTTGTGCCAATAGCTCCTGACACAGCTTGCGCCAGCGTGCCAAGTCGTCGCTGCCGGGCGGCGGTGGGGTGAGCATGTCGGGGTGCGGGCGGCGCTGCTGCCAGGGCCAGATCAAGGCTTCGGCGGGGTGGAATACGGCGTACCGGGCATGGTGACGGGCACTCGCGGCAGCCTGCTGATGCACCTGCTGCTGCACGTCGTCCAGCGATGTCTGCAGGTACAGGGCAGTCAGCAGCTGCCAGCGCAGCAAATGGGGATTGTCCCAGCCCACTTGTGCGGCCAAGGCCAGGTTGTTGGCCAACAATACGGTATTGGCGGGCTGGTTGAACCAGCGGCGCAGCCCCGGCTCCTCGTCCAGGCGGTGCTGTTGGCTGAGTTCGTCCGAATCGCGGGCGATATTCAGCACCAGCGCCAGTTGCTCGCGCTCTTCGAGCAGCAGCCGGTAGCCCTGGGTGACCCACTGGGGCAGGCGCCAATGCTCGGCCACAGCCCGGCACAGAGCCATGATGCGCACGCCAAACAACTCGTGCTCCACCTGCGCGGCGTCCTCGCCCTTGTGGATAACCCGCAGTTCCCAGGTGTCGAGTAATTTGGGGTAGGCCAGGGCCAGCGGCCATAGCGGTGCCAGAAACAGCAGACTGCCCCAGTGGATCTCCTGCCACAGCCGCGCCAGGCGGCTGGCGAACAGGCCGCTGGCCTGTTGCGCAGCGTGCTGGCTGATGAGCAGGAACTGGCACAGGACCGGCGGCAGTTCTTCGTCTGGCAGTGAAGGCAAGCGCTTGAGCAATTGTTCGGTGCGCGCCAGGCCCAGACGGTTGAGGGCGATTTCCAGGCTTTCGGCCGGCTCGGCCTGGCTTGGATTGCCGGGATGGTTGGCTTCGCGCATCACCGAGAGCACCAGAGCCGGGCTGTCCTGCATCAGTTCGGCGATGTCGCGCAGGGACCGTCGGCTGTCGTTGATGGCGGCCATTACCCGGTCATGACTGTGTTTCGGCACCGGCAGGCGAATGCCGTCGAGTACCGTTACCCAGGTCTTCAACGTGCGCGGAATCTCAGCAGGTACCTTAGTTTCAATTGGCATTTTGACATCAGTCCGAACTGGCTTTTCGCTTTGAGTGGCTATAGTCTGGCGCAGTTCTGCCGATAAGTAGAAGAAGAGTTTTAAAGCTCCCGTCCCCCGACCCTGACCACGACTGCAAGTGCTTTGAACCTATGGCTAAAATTATCGGCATCATCGTCGTATTCGCGAGCGTGCTCGGCGGATACGTTCTTTCCCACGGCAAGATTGCGGCGCTGATCCAGCCATTCGAAGTGCTGATCATCGGCGGCGCGGCCTTCGGTGCGTTCCTGCAGGCCAACCCCGGTTACATGACCATGCATGTAATCAAGAAGTCGATGAAGATGTTCGGCTCGCGGTTTACCCATAGTTACTACATGGAAGTGCTGGGCCTGGTCTACGAAATCCTCAACAAGAGCCGTCGCGAAGGCATGATGGCGATCGAGAGCGATATCGAAGATGCCGCGGCCAGCCCGATCTTCGCCAAGTATCCATCGGTGCTGGGCGATGAGCGCATGACTGCGTTCATCTGCGACTACCTGCGCATCATGTCCACCGGCAACATGGCGCCGCACGAGCTCGAAGGCCTGTTCGACATGGAACTGTTGAACATGAAGGAAGAGCTCGAGCACCCGTCCCATGCGGTCACTGGCATCGCCGACGGCATGCCCGGCTTCGGTATCGTCGCGGCGGTACTGGGCATCGTGGTGACCATGGCTTCGCTGGGGGACGGCGACCAGGCCTCGATCGGTCTGCATGTGGGTGCGGCGCTGGTCGGTACCTTCTTCGGTATTCTCGCGGCCTATGGTTTCTTCGGTCCGCTGGCCAAGTGCCTGGAGCACGATGCCAAGGAAGAGATCAACCTCTACGAGTCGATCAAGGCGTCGCTGGTGGCCTCGGCCTCTGGCATGCCACCTTCGCTGGCGGTGGAATTCGGCCGCAAGGTGCTGTACCCGAAGCATCGCCCGAGCTTCTCCGAGCTGGAACAAGCGGTTCGTGGTCGCTGAGTCATGGAGAACAATCAGCCGATAATCATCAAGCGCGTCAAGCGCTTCGGCGGCGGTCACCATGGCGGTGCCTGGAAGATCGCCTTCGCCGACTTCGCCACGGCGATGATGGCGTTCTTCCTGGTGCTCTGGCTGCTGTCCACGGCCACGCCCGAGCAGAAGATCGCCATCGCCGGCTACTTCAAGGATCCGATCGGCTTTTCCGAAAGCGGCACGCCTTACGTCATCGACCTGGGCGGTTCGCCGCAGTTGGCGCCGGAAAAGACCATCAACCCGGAAGAGAAATCCGAGCCTACACCCGACACCAGCATGCAACTGGACAAGGACCAGGTCGAAACTCTGGCCGAGCAGGTCGAGCGCGAACGCCTGGAGCTGCTGTTGCAGGAATTGCAGAACAAGGTGGAGGAAAATCCCGAGCTGCAGAAGTTCAAGGATCAGATTCTGTTCGAGATCACCCAGGACGGCTTGCGCATTCAGATCATGGACGCCGAGAACCGGCCGATGTTCGATCTCGGCAGTGCGCGCTTGCAGCCGTATTTCGAGGACATCCTGCTGGCCATGGCCGACACCATCAAGGCGGTGCCGAACAAGATCAGCATCAGTGGCCACACCGATGCCAAGCCGTATGCGGGTACCGGTGACTTCGGCAACTGGGAGCTGTCGGCCAACCGTGCCAACGCGGCGCGTCGGGCACTGGTGGCCGGGGGCTATCCGGACGAGCAGGTGGCGCGGGTGGTCGGCTATGCCTCGTCGTCGCTGTTCGACCGCAAGAATCCGTTCAATCCGGTCAACCGGCGCATCGATATCATCGTCCTGACCAAGAAGGCCCAGCGCGATATCGAAGGCAAGCAAGGCGCTCCGGAGACACCGCCTGCGTCTGAAGCCACGCCACCAGCCCCCTCCACGGCGCCCACATCGCCTGGCGCTTCGGCGGCGCCGGGGGCGAGCGACACGCCGATGCAGCCGCGTGAGCTGCGCCAGAAGCTGAATATCTTCGAGGATGGCGTGTTGAAGATGGACGACGCCAAGGATCAATGAAGACGCTGAAATGAAAGAAGGGGCTGCGCTGCAGCCCCTTCTTTCATTCTGGCCCGGCGGCCGGGCGTCGAGCTCAGTAGCTGTCTTGGGTGAGGCTGGCGATGATCGAGCGGTAGCTGTTCATCCGCTGTGGCTTGATCCGGCCATCGTCCAGGGCCTTGAGCAGTGCGCAGCCTGGCTCCCGGTCATGCTTGCAGTCGCGGAAACGGCAGGTGCCGAAAAGGTCGCGGAACTCGATGAAGCCCGCTTCGACGTCATCGCGGCTGACGTGGGCCAGGCCGAACTCGCGAATCCCTGGCGAGTCGATCAGGTCGCCGCCGTTGGGGAAGTGGTACAGGCGGGCCGTGGTGGTGGTATGCGTGCCTTGGCCAGACCATTCGGACAGGTCGCCGACTCGTGTGCCGGCGTCCGGCAGCAGGCTGTTGACCAGCGACGATTTGCCCACCCCCGACTGCCCGACGAATACGCTGATGTGCCCGTCCAGCATCTGTTGCAGGCGTTGCATGCCGTCGCCTTGATGGGCCGAGACTTCCAGCAGCGGATAACCCAGTTCGCGGTACACCTCGAGCAGTTCGTGCAGGCCTGGGCCATTCTGCTCGTCGATGAGGTCGGCCTTGTTCAGCAGCAGAAGGGGGCGGATGCCGGCATGCTCGGCTGCCACCAGATAGCGGTCGATGAGGTTGGGGTGCGGTTCAGGTGCCGGGGCGAAGACGATCACGATCAGATCGACGTTGGCCGCGACCGGCTTGAGTTGACCGTGATTGTTCGGCCGGCACAATTCGGTGCTGCGGGGCATCTGCGCGACGATCACGCCGATACCCTGGTTGCCAGCGCGCCAGACCACGCGATCACCGGTGACCAGCGCCGGCAGGTTGGCCCGCAGGTGGCAACGGAATACCTGGCCGGCCGACTCGCCGTCCTGGGCCTCGACTTCCACCTGCACGCCGAAGTGGGCGATCACCAGGCCCAGTTGCTCCGGCCCCAGGTCGCCGCCCTCCAGTTCCTGCAGCAGATGCTGTTCGCGCTTGGCGGCGCGTGCGGCGCGTTCGTTCTGGATCTTTTCGATACGCCAGTTCTGGCGGCGGTTGAGCTGGCGTTTGGCCATGAAGGTTCCGTGTCGGCGGGGCGGTAAGAAAACGGCTGGCAGTTTAGCACGCAAAGCCCGAGACCTGCGGCCTGACCTGTGGCGGCGCGAATGCACCTTGGCGTGCGGCTAGGCTACTATAGCGGCCTATACGAGGAGCCTTTCATGCACAACCCACAGAACCTGATCTGGATCGATCTGGAAATGACCGGGCTCGACCCGGACAGCGACGTCATCATCGAGATGGCGACGATCGTCACCGACAGCGAGCTCAATACCCTGGCCGAAGGCCCGGTGATCGCCATCCACCACAGTGACGAGGTGCTGGCGCGCATGGACGAATGGAACACCCGCACTCACGGCGCCTCGGGCCTGACCCAGCGTGTGCGGGAAAGCCGCATCGACATGGCCGAGGCCGAGGCTCAGACCCTGGCCTTCCTGGAGCAGTGGGTGCCCAAGGGCAAGTCGCCGATCTGCGGCAACAGCATCTGCCAGGACCGTCGCTTCCTCTATCGGCACATGCGCAACCTGGAAAACTACTTCCACTACCGTAATCTCGACGTGTCCACGCTCAAGGAGCTGGCGGCGCGCTGGGCGCCGGAGGTGCGTGACAGTTTCAAGAAGGGCAGTACTCACCTGGCGCTGGACGACATCCGCGAATCGATCGCCGAGCTGCGCCACTATCGCGAGCACTTCATCAAAATCTAAGCTTCAAGTCTCGAGCTGCAAGCGCCAAGTCAAGCGGTTTGTCTTTGCGTCGGATGCAATGGTCCGATCAGCGCGTACCGCTTGTTGCTTGAGGCTTGCTGCTTGCCGCTATTCTGGACCCGCGCCATGTTGTTGATGCTCTACCTCATCGCCATTACCGCCGAAGCCATGACCGGTGCCTTGTCCGCAGGACGTCGCGGCATGGATTGGTTTGGCGTCGTGCTGATCGCCTGCATCACCGCGCTGGGCGGTGGTTCGGTGCGCGACGTGCTGCTCGGCCACTACCCGCTGACCTGGGTGAAGCACCCCGAGTACCTGGTGCTGACCAGTTGTGCAGCGCTGCTGACGATCTTCATTGCGCCGATGATGCGACGACTGCGCTCATTGTTCCTGGTGCTCGATGCCTTGGGGCTGGTGGCCTTTACCCTGATCGGCTGCATGACTGCGCTGGAGATGGGGCAGGGGATGCTGGTGGCTTCGCTCAGTGGGGTGATCACCGGGGTGTTCGGCGGCATCCTGCGGGATATCTTCTGCAACGATATTCCGTTGGTATTCCGCCGTGAGCTATATGCCAGCGTGTCGTTTGCGGCGGCCTGGTTCTATCTGGGGTGTGTGTACTTCAAGGTGCCGGCGGAACAGGGCATGCTGCTGACCTTGTTCGGTGGCTTTCTCCTGCGTTTGCTGGCGATCCGTTTTCATTGGGAAATGCCCAAGTTTCATTACAACGATCAGCAGTGAGTGCCTGGCTTGGGGGCGGCGCTCGGTCTCAGGGCCTCTGAAAATCTGAATTCAGGCGCATCGGCAGCACATCGCTCTACACCACCCCATGCCGCTCCAGCGCCCACTCCACATGCTCGCGCACGAGCTCCGAGGCATCGTCGCGACGGGCCTTGAGTGCCTCGATCACCGGTATCGTCGTGGGCGCATTGCCCAGCCCCACCGCCAGGTTACGCAGCCAGCGCTCGTATCCCGCCCGCCGCAAGGGTCCACCCTCGGTCTTGCGCAGAAAGGTCGGTTCGTCCCACAGGAACATCTCCGCCAACTCGGCATTCTCCAACCCGTGCCGCGGCTGGAAGTCTTGTTCCTTGGTAGGGTTGGCGAAGCGGTTCCACGGGCAGACGATCTGACAGTCGTCGCAACCGAACACGCGGTTACCCATCATCGAACGCAACTCCACCGGGATAGCACCCTTGAGCTCGATGGTCAGGTACGAGATGCAGCGCCGTGCATCCAGCACATAGGGGCCGACGAAGGCCTGGGTCGGGCAGATGTCCAGGCAGGCCTGGCAGCGCCCGCAGTGCTCGCTGCTGGTGGCTTCGTCCAGCGGTAGCGGCAGGTCGACGAACAGTTCGGCGAGAAAGAAGTAGCTCCCCGCCTTGCGGTTGAGCAGCAGGGTGTTCTTGCCGATCCAGCCCAGCCCGGCCTGCTCCGCCAGGGCCTTTTCCAGTACCGGGGCGCTGTCGACGAAGGCGCGGTAGCCGAACGGGCCGATCGCTTCCTGAATACGGTCGGCCAGGTGTTGCACGCGCTTGCGCACCAGCTTGTGATAGTCGCGGCCCAGGGCGTAGCGCGAGACGTAGGCCTTTTCCGGTTGCGCCAGGCGTTGGGCCATCTGCGTGTCGCCGGGCAGGTAGTCCATGCGCAGCGATACCACGCGCAGCGTGCCGGGAATCAACTGCTCCGGATGCGCACGCTTGCTGCCGTGGGCGCCGAGGTACTCCATCTCACCCTGGTAACCGGCGTCGAGCCAGCGTTGCAGATGGTGTTCGTGCTCGCCAAGGTCGATCCCGGCGATGCCGACGTGGGCAAAACCGAGTTCTCGGCCCCAATCCTTGATCGATTGGGCCAGCAGGGCGAGGTCAGGTGAGGTGGCAGGCATGGATGGGTAAGGCAATACGGGCTCAGGTGCGTATAATTCTGCCAGACATTGGAGCCTTTGACCCTATGCCCCAGACCAAACACCCTGGCCATGCCCCGCAGATACTCAGCAGCCTGAGCGTCGCGCACCTGCCTGCACGTGCCCCGCAGGCGCACAAAGGCGATTTTGGCCATGTGCTGGTGGTCGGTGGCGACCTCGGCACCGGTGGCGCGGTACTACTCAGCGCCGAAGCTGCGTTGCGCTGCGGCGCCGGCCTGGTCAGCGTGGCTACCCGGCCCGAGCATGTCGGCGCCGCCCTGGCCCGGCTGCCTGAGGTCATGTGCCTGGGCGTGGAATCGGCCAATCAGCTGATGGATGTGCGCGAGCGTGCCTCCGTGCTGGTGGTCGGCCCTGGCCTGGGCCAGGCGGCCTGGGGCCGCAGCCTGTTGTCGGTGGTGGCCAATGCCGAGCGGCCGCAGGTGTGGGATGCCGACGCACTCAACCTGCTGGCGCGTACACCGCTGGCATTGCCGCCCGGCAGCGTCCTCACCCCGCATCCAGGGGAGGCGGCGCGTCTGCTCGGAGTGTCCACCGAGGCTGTGCAGGCCGATCGCCCCGGCGCTGCGCTCAAGCTGGCGCGCCGCTATGCCAGCGTCTGTGTGCTCAAGGGCGCCGGTACCCTGGTGGCTGACCCTGATGGCCGGCTGGCACTGTGCGAACGTGGCCACCCGGCAATGGCCGGCGCTGGACTGGGCGACGTGCTGACTGGTGTAGTGGCGGCGTTGCTGGCCCAGGGCCTTGATGCCTGGAACGCGGCCTGCCTGGGGGTGTGGCTGCATGCCTGCGCCGGCGAGCGATTGGGCGTAAAGGGGAGGGGGCTGGCGGCAGGTGACCTGGCGCCGATCATTCGTGAGTTGTTGGAGGAGCATTCTGCGTGTCTGGGCTAACCCTGTTTCTGGCCGATGAAGCGGCAACCGTCGCATTTGGTGCGCGCCTGGCTCAAGTGACCAATGGTCATGGCGTGATTTTTCTCGAAGGCGACCTGGGAGCGGGCAAGACCACCCTTTCCCGTGGTCTGATTCGGGGGCTGGGCCATACCGGTGCAGTAAAAAGCCCCACGTTCACGGTGGTCGAACCCTACGAGATCGGAGACGTTCGCGCCTTCCACTTCGACCTGTATCGCCTGGTCGATCCTGAGGAGCTGGAGTTCATGGGGATCCGCGATTATTTCGAAGGTGACCCGTTGTGTCTGTTCGAATGGCCGCAAAAGGGGGCGGGCGTTTTGCCAAAGCCCGACCTGACCATTACCATAAGCCCCCAAGCGAGCGGACGTTCGCTGAACCTGTCGCCGCAGGGGGCTCGCGGCGAGGCCTGGTGCGTGGCACTGGCCGAATACCATAAACAGTAAGTGGGGTAGGTATGCGCATACGCGCACTGGTCGCTGTGGTTGGGCTGCTGCTGACAGCGGTGACCGTTGACGCTCTGGCCGTCACGCAAGTCAAGAGCATGCGCCTGTGGCGTGCGCCGGACAACACGCGACTGGTCTTCGACCTGTCCGGGCCGGTGCAGCACAGCGTCTTCACCTTGACCGCTCCGGATCGGCTGGTGATCGACATCAATGGAGCGACCCTCGCCGGGCCGCTGAACGTGTCCACTTCCAATACCCCGATCAGCAACGTGCGGTCGGCTCAGCGTACGCCAACCGACCTGCGCGTGGTCGTCGATCTGAAGAAGTCGGTCACGCCCAAGAGCTTCACCTTGACGCCCAATGCCCAGTACGGCAACCGCCTGGTGGTCGACCTGTACGACCAGGAAGCCGATGCCATTGCCGCCAGTACCCCAACACCACCGCCAACTCCGGCGCAGACGCCTGCGACCACCCCGGCGGTACCGGTGACGCCGACGCAGCCGGCCATCAAGCTGCCGCCTGTCCCCAGTGGCAAACGCGACATCATCGTTGCCATCGATGCCGGGCACGGCGGGGAGGACCCGGGTGCCTCCGGCTCACGTGGTCAGCATGAAAAAGACATCGTGTTGCAGATCGCCAAGGAGCTGCAGCGCCAGATCAACACCGAGAAGGGCTTCCGCGCCGAGCTGACCCGTACCGGCGACTACTTTATCCCGCTGCGCAAGCGCACCGAGATCGCCCGCAAGAAGGGTGCGGACCTGTTCATCTCGATCCATGCCGATGCCGCCCCTTCCCGCGCCGCCTTCGGTGCATCGGTGTTCGCCCTCTCCGACCGCGGCGCCACTTCTGAGACCGCCCGTTGGCTGGCTGACACGGAAAACCGTTCCGACTTGATCGGGGGGGCCGGTAACGTCAGCCTCGATGACAAGGACCGCATGCTCGCGGGTGTGTTGCTCGACCTGTCGATGACCGCCACCCTGAGCTCCAGCCTGAATGTGGGGCAGAAAGTGCTGGGTAACATGGGGCGCATCACTTCCCTGCACAAGCACCGGGTGGAGCAGGCCGGGTTCATGGTGTTGAAGTCGCCCGACATTCCATCGATCCTGGTCGAAACCGGGTTCATTTCCAACAATGCCGAGGCGGCCAAGCTGGCCACGCGCAGCCACCAGCAGGCACTGGCCCGCTCGATCCGTACCGGCGTGCGTCAGTACTTCCAGCAGAACCCGCCCCCCGGCACCTACATCGCCTGGTTGCGCGACAGTGGCAAGATCGCCCAGGGCCCGCGTGAACATACCGTGCGCCCGGGCGAGACCCTGGCCATGCTCGCCGTGCGCTACCAGGTGAGCGTTGCCAGTCTGCGCAGCACCAACAGCCTCAAGAGCGACGAGCTCAAGATCGGTCAGCGCCTCGATATTCCTGCCGCCACCCTGGTTTCCCAGCAATGAGTGGGGGCGCGCGCATCCAGCTGCTGACTCCGCGGCTGGCTAACCAGATTGCCGCCGGAGAGGTGGTCGAGCGCCCGGCCTCGGTGGCCAAGGAGCTGCTGGAGAACAGCCTGGACTCCGGTGCCCGGCGCATCGACGTCGAGGTCGAGCAGGGTGGTGTCAAGCTGCTGCGGGTGCGCGACGACGGCGGGGGCATTTCCGCCGAGGACCTGCCGCTGGCGCTGGCGCGCCATGCCACCAGCAAGATCCGCGAGTTGGAAGACCTCGAAGGTGTATTGAGCCTGGGCTTTCGTGGTGAGGCGCTGGCATCGATCAGTTCGGTGGCGCGCCTGACCCTGACCTCGCGTACCGCTAGCGCCAGTGAGGCCTGGCAGGTCGAGACCGAAGGTCGCGACATGACCCCTCGGGTGCAACCTGCTGCGCACCCGGTAGGCACTTCGGTCGAGGTGCGTGACCTGTTCTTCAATACCCCGGCTCGGCGCAAGTTCCTCAAGGCCGAGAAAACCGAATTCGATCACCTGCAGGAAGTCATCCGGCGCCTGGCCCTGGCCCGCTTCGATGTCGGATTCCATCTGCGACACAATGGCAAGAGCATTCTCAGCCTGCACGAGGCCCACGACGAGATGGCCCGGGCGCGACGGGTCGGAGCCATCTGCGGGGCGGGCTTCATGGAGCAAGCCTTGCCGATCGACGTCGAGCGCAATGGCTTGCGCCTGTGGGGATGGGTCGGCTTGCCGACCTTCTCGCGCAGTCAGGCGGACCTGCAGTATTTCTTCGTCAATGGCCGAGCGGTGCGGGACAAACTGGTCGCCCACGCGGTGCGCCAGGCCTACCGGGACGTGCTGTTCAATGGCCGGCACCCGACCTTTGTGTTGTTCCTGGAGCTCGACCCTACCGGGGTCGACGTCAACGTGCATCCGACCAAGCACGAGGTGCGTTTTCGTGAAGGGCGCTCGGTGCACGACTTTCTCTACGGCACCCTGCATCGTGCCCTGGCCGACGTTCGCCCGGAAGACCAGTTGGCCACGCCCGCTGCTGCCAGCGAGATCGTCCGCCCAAGCGGCTTGCAGGTCGGTGAGTTCGGGCCGCAGGGTGAAATGCGCCTGGCCGCGTCAGTGCTCGAGCAGCCACAGGTGCCCCAGCATGCCATTTCCAACGGCGGCAGCGGTGCCGGCTACCAGTACCAGTACACGCCTCGGCCTTCGCAGCCATTGCCGACGGCCGAGTCCCAGGCGGTCTACCGCGAGTTCTACAAGCCTCTGAACGATGGCGCGGCGGCGCCTGCGACGACGCTCCCGGAAAGCCAGGGCGACATTCCGCCCCTGGGTTACGCCCTGGCCCAGCTCAAGGGTATCTACATTCTTGCCGAGAACGCCGTAGGCCTGGTGCTGGTCGATATGCACGCCGCCCATGAGCGGATCATGTACGAACGCCTCAAGGTGGCGATGGCCAGCGAGGGCCTCAGCGGTCAGCCGCTGTTGGTGCCCGAGTCGCTGGCACTGAGCCAGCGCGAGGCCGATTGTGCCGAAGAGCATGCCCAGTGGTTCCAGCGCCTGGGTTTCGAGTTGCAGCGTCTGGGCCCGGAAACCCTGGCGATCCGCCAGATTCCTGCGCTACTCAAACAGGCCGAAGCCAATCGCCTGGTCCAGGATGTGCTGGCCGATCTCATGGAGTACGGCACCAGCGATCGCATCCAGGCCCACCTCAATGAGTTGCTCGGCACCATGGCCTGTCATGGTGCGGTGCGTGCCAATCGGCGTCTGGCCATTCCTGAAATGAACGCGCTGCTGCGCGACATGGAAAACACCGAGCGCAGCGGCCAATGCAACCATGGCCGTCCGACCTGGACCCAGATGGGCCTGGATGATCTGGACAAACTTTTCCTGCGCGGTCGATGAAATGAGCGGCAAGCCACCAGCGATATTCCTCATGGGGCCGACCGCGGCCGGCAAGACCGACCTCGCCATCGAGCTGACCAAGGTCTTGCCGTGCGAGCTGATCAGCGTCGATTCGGCGCTGGTCTACCGCGGCATGGACATCGGCACGGCCAAGCCATCCAAAGAACTGCTGGCCGCGCACCCCCACCGTTTGATCGACATTCTCGACCCGGCCGAGAGCTATTCGGCGGCGCTGTTCTGCAAAGATGCCCTGGCAGCCATGGCCGACATCACTGCACGCGGCAAGATCCCGCTGCTGGTGGGGGGCACCATGCTCTACTACAAGGCCTTGGTCGAAGGCCTTGCGGACATGCCGCCGGCCGACGCCGCGGTCCGTGCCGAACTGGAAGCCGAGGCCGATGCGCTGGGTCTGGCCGAACTGCATCGACAACTGGCCGAGGTCGATCCCCAGTCGGCGGCGCGTATCCACCCCAACGACCCCCAGCGGCTTATCCGAGCGCTTGAGGTATACCGGGTCAGTGGCCAGAGCATGACAGCCCATCGCCAGCGTCAATTCGCGGAAAGTAGCGGCGCAGACGCAGGCAACGGCGGTCATTTCCCCTATACTGTCGCAAGTTTGGCGATCGCTCCTACAGATCGTCACATTTTGCATCAGCGAATTGCGTTACGATTTTCACAGATGCTGGAACAGGGCTTCATCGACGAGGTCCGATCGCTGCGTGCCAGAAGTGACTTGCACGCCGGACTGCCGTCTATACGGGCAGTGGGATACAGGCAGGTCTGGGATTACCTAGACGGCCAGCTGAGTGAGAATGAGATGCGCGAACGCGGTATCATCGCCACACGCCAGCTAGCCAAGCGGCAGTTCACCTGGCTGCGTGGCTGGCCCGATGCGCATTGGCTCGACAGCCTGGCCTGCGACAATCTGTCCCGCACCTTGAAATACCTGGGAGCCATCTCCATATTGAGCTGAGTCCCTGCTGATTGCCGTCTATTCTTGCGAAGGGGCGGCCTAATTTATCGATTTTCTTTGATTTTCTACTATTGATCCTTACAGGAGTGCGGCATATGTCAAAAGGGCATTCGCTACAAGACCCTTACTTGAATACCTTGAGAAAAGAAAAGGTCCCGGTTTCGATCTATCTGGTCAACGGGATCAAGCTGCAGGGCTCGATCGAATCCTTCGACCAGTTCGTGGTGCTGCTGAAGAACACCGTCAGCCAGATGGTCTACAAGCACGCCATTTCGACCGTGGTACCTGCCCGTCCGGTTCGCCTGCCAAGCCCGTCCGATTCCGACAGCGGTGACAGCGAGCCAGGCAACGCCTGATAGGAGCCTGCATTGTTCTTTGAGCGCCACGGTGGTGGTGAGCGGGCGCTGCTCGTTCACTTGGAAGGTCAGAACCCTGAGGCGCGCGAAGACCCGCAGGAGTTTCAGGAACTGGCACTGTCGGCCGGAGCGGACATCGTTTCGCTGGTGACAGTGACGCGACACCAGCCTACGGCCAAATACCTGATTGGCAGCGGCAAGGTCGAGGAATTGCGCGACCTGGTCAAAGCCGAACAGGTAGACCTGGTGATTTTCAATCACACCCTCACGCCCAGCCAGGAACGTAACCTCGAACGTGTCTTCGAGTGTCGCGTGCTGGACCGTACCGGGCTGATTCTCGATATCTTCGCCCAGCGGGCGCGTACCCATGAAGGCAAGCTGCAGGTCGAACTGGCCCAGCTCGAGCACATGAGCACGCGGCTTGTGCGCGGCTGGACCCACCTCGAGCGGCAGAAGGGCGGTATCGGTCTGCGCGGCCCGGGCGAAACCCAGCTGGAAACCGACCGCCGCCTGTTGCGGGTACGCCTGCGCCAGATCAAGGCGCGCCTGGAGAAAGTGCGCAGCCAGCGCGAACAGGCCCGTCGTGGTCGTCGTCGCGCCGAAATTCCATCGGTATCGTTGGTGGGCTACACCAACGCCGGCAAGTCCACGTTGTTCAACGTCTTGACCACGGCCGAGGTCTACGCTGCCGACCAGTTGTTCGCAACCTTGGATCCGACCCTGCGCCGGCTCGAGATCGACGACATCGGTCCGATCGTGCTGGCTGACACCGTGGGCTTCATTCGCCACCTGCCACACAAACTCGTCGAGGCATTTCGGGCTACGCTCGAAGAGTCGAGCAACGCCGACCTGTTGCTGCATGTGATCGATGCCCATGAGCCGGAGCGCATGGAGCAGATCGAGCAGGTGTTGGCGGTGTTGGGCGAGATCGGTGCCGAAGGCTTGCCCATCCTCGAGGTCTATAACAAACTCGACCTGCTCGAAGATGTCGAGCCGCAGATCCAGCGCGATGCCGATGGCAAGCCGGAACGGGTCTGGGTATCGGCACGCGATGGTCGAGGTCTGGAGCTGGTAGGCCAGGCGATAGCCGAGTTGTTGGGGGATGATCTGTTTGTCGGTACCTTGCGCCTTGAGCAACGTTTTGCCCGCTTGCGTGCGCAATTCTTTGCCCTCGGAGCGGTGCAGAGTGAAGAGCACGACGAAGAAGGGCGCAGCCTGCTGAGCGTGCGACTGTCCAGGATCGAACTGAATCGCCTGGTCAGCCGCGAAGGCATGGACCCGCAAGTGTTTGTCCAGCAACACACTTTGCAATAAATGCCTGGCGAGGTGGCCGGGCAGCAGTGACAGGCATTCTGTAGCATTGGACGGCGCGCCGTGGGTGCGTCTTTGCTTTATCAGATGGAGAGCGCTATGGCTTGGAACGAGCCGGGTGGCAACTCGAACAATCAGGATCCCTGGGGCGGCCGCCGCGGTGGCGGTGGTGGCGACAAGAAAGGTCCGCCGGATCTTGACGAGGCCTTCCGCAAGCTGCAGGACAGCCTCAACGGCATGTTCGGTGGCGGCAAGAAACGAGGCGGCGGTGACCGCAATGTCGGCAAGGGCGGTGGCCTTGGCCTGCTGGGCATCGGCCTGGCGGTGCTGGCCGCGATCTGGCTGTACAACGCCGTCTACGTGGTCGACGAACAGGAGCAGGCCGTGGTGCTGCGCTTCGGCAAGTACTATGAGACGGTCGGTCCCGGCCTGAACATCTACTTCCCGCCGATCGATCGCAAGTTCATGGAAAACGTCACGCGTGAGCGTGCCTACACCAAGCAAGGGCAAATGCTGACCGAAGACGAGAACATCGTCGAGGTGCCGCTGACCGTGCAGTACAAGATCACCAACCTGCAGGACTTCGTGCTCAACGTCGACCAGCCCGAGGTGAGCCTGCAGCATGCGACCGAAAGCGCCCTGCGCCACGTGGTGGGCTCCACGTCCATGGACCAGGTGCTGACCGAGGGTCGCGAGCAGATGGCCGTGGACATCCGCGAGCGCTTGCAGCGTTTCCTCGACAACTACCGGACCGGTATCACCGTCACCCAGGTCAACGTTCAGAGCGCGGCAGCCCCGCGTGAAGTACAGGAAGCCTTCGATGACGTGATCCGCGCCCGCGAAGATGAGCAGCGCGCCCGCAACCAGGCCGAGTCCTACGCCAATGGCGTGGTGCCGGAAGCCCGCGGTCAGGCCCAGCGCATCATCGAGGACGCCAATGGTTACCGTGATGAAGTCATCGCCCGGGCCAAGGGTGAGGCCGATCGCTTCACCAAGCTGGTCGCCGAGTACCGCAAGGCTCCTGACGTGACTCGTGAGCGCCTTTACCTGGAGACCATGCAGAAGGTCTACAGCAATTCGAGCAAGGTCATGGTGGCCACGAAGGATGGGCAGAACAACCTGCTCTACCTGCCGCTGGACAAAATGGTCGAAAGCGGTCGCAATTCGTCGACGCCATCGGGCAGCGTGTCGCCATCGGTCAACGATGCAGCCAGCCGTGCCGCGCAGGACCTGCAACAGCAACAGCAGCCGCTGCGTACTAGGGAGAGCCGCTGATGAGCAATAAATCGCTGATCGCCCTGATCGCCGCAGTGGTGCTGGCCGTCGTGGCCTGGAACAGCTTCTACATCGTGTCCCAGACCGAACGCGCGGTTCTGCTGCAATTCGGTCGTGTGGTCGAGGCCGATGTCCAGCCAGGTCTGCACGTGAAGATTCCTTACGTGAACCAGGTGCGCAAGTTCGATGCCCGGCTGATGACCCTCGACGCCCCGACCCAGCGGTTCCTGACCCTGGAGAAGAAAGCGGTGATGGTAGACGCCTACGCCAAGTGGCGCGTCAAGGACGCCGAGCGTTTCTACACGGCCACGTCCGGCCTCAAGCAGATCGCCGACGAACGCCTGTCGCGTCGTCTGGAAAGCGGCCTGCGTGACCAGTTCGGTAAACGTACCCTGCACGAAGTGGTTTCCGGTGAACGTGACGCGCTGATGGCTGACATCACCGCCTCGCTGAACCGCATGGCCAGCAAGGAGCTGGGTATCGAGGTCATCGACGTACGCGTCAAGGCCATCGACCTGCCGAAGGAAGTCAACCGCAGCGTGTTCGACCGTATGAGCACCGAGCGTGAGCGAGAAGCCCGCGAGCACCGCGCCAAGGGTAACGAGCTGGCCGAGGGTATTCGTGCCGACGCCGATCGTCAGCGTCGGGTGCTGTTGGCCGAGGCCTACCGTGAAGCGGAAGAAACCCGCGGTGACGGTGATGCCCAGGCGGCCGCCATTTACGCCAAGGCCTATACCCAGGACGCCGATTTCTATGCGTTCTACCGTAGTCTGCAGGCGTATCGTGAAAGCTTCTCCAGCAAGAGCGACGTGCTGGTCCTGGATCCGAAGAACGAGTTCTTCCGCTTCATGGACAAGAGCAAACCCTGATCGACCGCATGGGAATCGCCCCGCCTGGCAGCTAATGCACCAGGCGGGGTGCATCCTGAAGGAAAAGCGGTGTATGATGAGTCAGCCGGGAAATTTCCCGGCTTTTTTGCGTCTGCAAGGTTGATTGGCACTCCGCCAGTTGACTGTTTGGTCAGTTCGCAAGGCAATTCGAGGGTATTGGGTACGGTGGTGGCGCTGGGATCAGTGCTGCCTGCTGCTGTGCGCCAATGCCTGCTTCACTGACGGCTCGCCTGCTGGCTAGCCGCCCGGACCAGAGGGGAAATGGCGTAATGGCAACGGTAGACCGCTGGCTGCTGCCAGATGGCATCGAGGAAGTACTGCCACCGGAGGCCGCGCGTATCGAGATCGCGCGGCGCCAGGTGTTGGACCTGTTCCAGAGTTGGGGCTACGAACTGGTCGTCACCCCGCATATCGAGTACCTGGAGTCGCTGCTGACCGGCGCCGGCCAGGACCTGGACCAGCGTACCTTCAAGGTGGTCGATCCGCAGTCTGGCCGTCTGATGGGCTTTCGCGCGGACTTCACGCCGCAGGTGGCGCGCATCGATGCCCACACCCTGCGCCGTGAAGGCCCGAGCCGCCTGTGCTACGCCGGCAGCGTACTGCACGCCCAGCCCCGTGCCCTGTCCACCTCGCGCAGCCCGATCCAGTTGGGAGCCGAGTTGTACGGCGATGCCAGCCCCACCAGCGACGTCGAAGTCATCAGCCTGATGCTCGCCACGCTGCAACTGGCCGATGTGCCGGATGTGCACATGGACCTCGGTCATGTCGGTATCTACCGCGGCTTGGCCCGTGCCGCTGGTCTTTCCGGTGCGGTAGAGCAGCAGCTGTTCGATGCCCTGCAGCGCAAGGCCGTCGATGAAGTGCAGGCGCTCACTGCCGATCTGCCGAAAGATCTGGGCAGCATGCTGCGTGCGCTGGTCGAGCTGTGCGGTGGTCGGGAAGTACTGGCCGAGGCCCGAGTGCGTCTGGGGCGTGCCCCGGCCAGCGTACTGGCAGCGCTCGATGACCTGCTGGCGATCGCCGATCGCCTGGCATCGCGCTATCCGGACCTGCCGCTGTACTTCGACCTCGGCGAGCTGCGCGGCTACAACTACCACACCGGTGTGGTGTTTGCGGTGTTCGTGCCGGGGGAAGGCCAGTCGATCGCCCAGGGCGGTCGCTACGACGACATCGGCGCCGATTTCGGCCGGGCGCGCCCGGCCACTGGATTCTCCACGGATTTGAAGACCCTGGTCACACTGGGGCGAGCGGAGGTCGTATTGCCAACTGGCGGCATCTGGATGCCCGACAGTGGTGATGCGGCCCTCTGGCAGCAGGTCTGCCAGTTGCGCAACGAGGGCCAGCGTGTGGTCCAGGCCCTGCCTGGCCAGCCGTTGAGTGCTGCCCTCGAGGCGGATTGTGATCGGCAATTGATTCAGCAAGACGGGCGCTGGCAGGTTCTGCCGCTGGCCCAGTGAGTTTCTGCGTCGGCAGTAGGCCGGCAACCAAGTTTGCGTGAATGAGGACCAATGTAATGGGTAAGAATGTCGTCGTCCTGGGCACCCAGTGGGGTGATGAGGGCAAAGGCAAGATCGTCGATCTGCTGACCGAACATGCTGCCGCCGTAGTGCGCTATCAGGGTGGCCACAACGCGGGCCACACCCTGGTGATCAACGGTGAAAAGACCGTTCTGCACCTGATTCCATCCGGCATCCTGCGTGAAGGCGTACAGTGCCTGATCGGCAACGGCGTGGTCGTTGCCCCCGATGCGCTGATGCGTGAAATCACCAAGCTGGAAGAGAAGGGCGTGCCCGTGCGCGAGCGCCTGCGCATCAGCCCGGCTGCGCCGCTGATCCTGTCCTACCACGTTGCCCTGGACCAGGCGCGCGAAAAAGCCCGTGGCGAAGCCAAGATCGGCACCACCGGTCGCGGCATCGGTCCTGCCTACGAAGACAAGGTTGCGCGTCGCGGCCTGCGTGTCGGCGATCTGTTCCACCGTGAACGTTTCGCTGCCAAGCTCGGTGAGTTGCTGGACTACCACAACTTCCAGTTGGTGAACTACTACAAAGAGCCGGCCATCGACTTCCAGCAGACTCTGGACGAGTGCATGGCCTATGCCGAGCAGCTCAAGCCGATGATGCTCGACGTCACCGCCGAGCTGCACAACCTGCGTCGCGCCGGCAAGGACATCATGTTCGAAGGTGCCCAGGGTTCGCTGCTGGACATCGACCACGGCACCTATCCGTACGTCACCAGCTCCAACACCACCGCTGGCGGTATCTCCACCGGCTCCGGCGTTGGTCCGATGTACCTCGACTACATCCTCGGTATCACCAAGGCCTACACCACTCGCGTGGGTTCCGGCCCGTTCCCGACCGAGCTGTTCGATGATACCGGCGCCACCTTGGCCAAGCGTGGTCACGAGTTCGGTTCCACCACCGGTCGTGCCCGTCGCTGCGGCTGGTTCGATGCCGTGATCCTGCGTCGGGCCATCGACGTCAACAGCATCTCGGGCATCTGCCTGACCAAGCTGGACGTACTGGACGGCCTGGAAACCATCAACATCTGCGTAGGTTACAAGGATGAAAATGGTGAAGTGATCGAAGCACCGACCGACGCCGACAGCTACATCGGCCTGCAGCCGGTGTACGAAGAGCTGCCGGGCTGGAGCGAGTCGACCTTGGGTGCCAAGACCCTGGAAGAGCTGCCAGCCAATGCGCGTGCCTATATCACCCGCATCGAGCAACTGATTGGCGCTCCGATCGACATCATCTCCACCGGCCCGGACCGCAACGAGACCATCGTGCTGCGTCATCCGTTCGCCTGATCCGCCTCCGGGCAGGTCTGACGCCGCGGTCCTGAAAAGGGCCGCGGCGTTTTTGTAAGTGCTGGCTTCGCGCGCTCGGAAGCTATTGCTTGAACTTGGCCGATTTCCCTGTCGACCCCGGCACACCTCTTGCTCCAACAATGCCTTCGTAGATGCCATCAAAATAGTGGCGCCAGAAAACACGAGGGTTACACCGTGTCTGCCATCTTTTCACTGTTACGAAGCCGCCTGTTGCGGCCCGTGTTTGTAGCGCTTGGTATCGCCCTTTTGGTGCAGGTGCTGGTTGCCGTGGTACTGACCCGGAGCACCGTTACCGCCCTGGAGGCCGATCTGGGCGAACGTTTGGGGGCTGACAGCCAGAAGTTGGCCGGCGAGCTCGAACAAGCCGGGCAGGATGTGCGCTCTGGCCTGGACAGTCTCTCCAGCAGCACCCGCCAGCGCCTCAGTGCTGGGCTGTCGGCTCGCCTGCAGGACGAGCAGCAGCAACTTCGGGTGACGCTGGAGAGCAGCCTGAAGGATTCGGCCAACGACATGGCCGAACTGCTGGCGTCGGTCGCGCCGCGGGCCATTTGGGACAACGATGTACCGACCCTGTCGGAGTTCGCCCGCCGAGCGCAGCGTAATCCCAACGTGCTGTTCGTGATCTATGACGATGCCGAAGGGCAGCATCTGACCCGCTATCTGAACCGGCAGAATCCGATCAACCAGGCCCTGATGGAGAAGGGGCAGGGTGAGCGGGCGCTGGACAAGGTGCTCGATGCCGCTCGTCGCGACCCTTCCGTCTACTACGTCGAGGCTTCGATCAGCCCGAATGGGGCGCAGATCGGCAAGGTCCTGATGGGCGTATCCACCGTCGCGGTCGAGCAACAGCTCAACGCGCTGGACCAGCGCTTCGCCACGCTGATCGGCAGTAGCGAGCAACTGGTGGGGGACAGCCTGGGCGCTGCAGCGGCCGACAGTGGCAAAGCCCTGCGCGAACGTCTGGCCACCGCCCAGGGCAGCGCTGTGGCCATGCAGGCCAATACCGCGCAAGCCGTGCGCGAAGCTGCCGAAACGCTGCGCTGGCGCATTGGTCTGGGGTTGGCGCTGGTGGGTCTTGGCGTATTGCTGGTGGTGGCTGTAGTGCTGGGGCGGCGGGTGCTCAGCAAGCTGCGCCTGCTGATCGCTGCGCTCGACGACCTGGCCGCTGGCGAAGGGGATCTGACTCGCCGTGTGCCCCTCGATAGCCGCGATGAGATTGGCGACATGGCCTCGGCGGTCAACCGCTTTGTCGACAAGCTGCAACCTATCGTCCGCGAGGCCGGCGAGGTGGCGCAGCGCACCGGTGTCGAGATCGGCACCATGGCCCAGCGCACTGCGGGTGCCGACGCCGCTGCCGCGCTACAGCGCGACGAAGTTGCGGCCAGTCTGCGCGATCTGTCGCACATGGCCGACGAGGCTCAGGCCGAAAGCCAGGCCATGCAGGCAGCCTTGCGCCAAGTGGTCGACATTCGCCAGGCGACGGATGAGAACAGCCGCACCTCGACGCAGTTGGCAGGGCTGATCGACAGCCTCGCCGGCCAGGTCGAGAGTGGTTCCCAGGTCATCGAACGACTGGCCCGGCAAAGCGAACAGATCGAGGTGGTGCTGACCGTCATCCATGGCATCGCCGAGCAGACCAACCTGTTGGCGTTGAACGCCGCCATCGAAGCGGCGCGTGCGGGTGAGAGCGGGCGGGGGTTTGCCGTGGTGGCGGATGAGGTGCGTGCCTTGGCGAGCAAGACTCAGCGTTCCACAGGCGACATCCAGGCGCATATCTCGGCACTGCAGCAGGGCGCCAAGGAAGCGGTCGCGACCATCAGTGAGGCCGGTGCCAGGGCCAGCGAAGGATTGGTGGTGCTGCGTGATAGCGAGCGCCGTCAGCAATCGGTGCAGGCAGCCGTAGAGCAGGTGCACGCGGCGATCGGCCTGGCCACGCGGGCGGCCGAGCAGCAGGCACAGGGGGCTCAGGCGGTTCGCGGGCGAGTGGAGAACATCCATGCCCAGGCTGAACGGTCCGCCGAGGTGGTGATGCAGACCACTGCCAGCAGCAAGGTGCTCGACGGGCTGGCTGCGCAGTTGCGGGCCAGCCTGGGGCAGTTCAGGGCCTGAGGGGGGGCGGCGTAGCTGCCATGAAGGGGCTACGCCTTGTTCAGGTACATCCGTGTGGTCAGCAGGTATACCGGCAGGCCCGAGACCACGATCAGCAGTGCGGCGTAGGGCGCTGCCGCGGCGAACTCGACGTTGGCGGTATGTGCCCAGACTTCCGTGGCCAGGGTGGTCATGCCGGTCGGACTGAGCAGCAGGGTGGCGGTCAGTTCCTTCATGGCGTCGAGGAACACCAGAGCGAAAGCGGCCGCCAGGGCTGGGAAGATGATCGGCAGGGTTACCCGGCAGAATGCCGCGAAGCTGCTGGCACCCAGGGTGCGTGCCGCCTCTTCGAGGGTCGGCGATGCCTTGTTCAGTGCCGTGCGTACCGGTGCCTGAGCCAGTGGCAGGAAGAGCAGGGCGTAGGCCAGCAGCAACAGCGCGGTGGTCTGGTAAAGCGCTGGTACGTAGTGCAGCGAGAACACCACCAGGGTCAGGGCGATCACCAGGCCGGGCAAGGCATGAAGCAGATACGGCAAGCGTTCTGCCCAGATCGCCAGGCGACCCTTGTAGCGCACCACCAGGAAGCTTACCGGCAGCGCCAACAGCACGCAGAATCCGGCGCCCCCGAGCGACACCGACAACGACGTCAGCAGCGCCTTGCTGATGGCCGCCACCGGAAACGCTGCCGACGACCCCACGCTCAACCAATAGCCGAGCATCGCCAGCGGAATCCCGCTACCGAGGATCGCCAGACCGAGACAGAACACCTGTGCCAGCGGCATCCAGCCACGCAGGCGTACCGGTTGACCTCGCCGTGCTACGCCCTGGCCGATCCGCACATGGCGGGCTTTGCCGCGCACGCGCAACTCCAGCCACAGCATCAACAGGCACAACACCAACAGCACTGCCGAAAGCATCGCAGCGTTGGCGTTGCTGAACTCCAATTCGAACTGCTGGTAGATCGCCGTGGTGAAAGTCTGCAGGCCAAGGATCGACAGCGCGCCGAACTCGACCAGCATATGCAGGGCGATCAGCAGTGCCCCGCCCAGAATCGAGGGCCACAGCAGCGGCAGGGTGATCTTGTAGAACACGCCCCAGCGGTTGCAGCCCAAGGTGCGTGCCGATTCCTCGACCGAGGTGTCGAGGTTGCGCAAGGTGGCCGCGACCGGTAGGAACACCAGGGGGTACTTGGACAGCGCCATGACCATGATCGCCCCGCCCAGGCCTTCGAAGTCCGAGCTCAGCGACACCCAGGTGAAACTGCTGACGAACGACGGCACGGCGAATGGCAAGCACAGCACCACGCCCCACAGTCGGCGACCGGGCAGGTTGCTGCGTTCGAGCAACCAGGCCAGGGCCAGGCCAACCACCATGCAGGTCAGCGTCACCCCGACCATCAACATCAGGGTGTTGCGCATCAGCCCCCAGACGAATGGGCGCCAGAGCAGGTGCAGGGCTTCGCGCCAGCCGGCTTCCCAGGCTTTCATGGCGACGTACAGCAGCGGTAGCAAGCTCATTGCCACCAGGAACAGCACAGGCAGCACCACCCAGATGGAGGGGCGCTTGCGGCGCGGCACGAAGCGTGCCAGCACCGGCTCGGACAGGGCGGCGGTCATCAGAGCAGGCCGACCTCACGTTCAAGCTCGATCGCTTCCTCGGCATTGCCCAGGTCCGCCGGCGAGATCTTCGGTGGGCGCAGGTCTTCGAACGGCTTCAGGCCACGATCGGAAACCATGCCCTTGTGCAGTGGATACTCGGCGGTGGTCTGAGTGATCACTCGCTGACCTTCTTCGCTGGCCATCCAGTTGAGCAGGGCCTGGGCTTCCTTGGGATGCTTGCTGGCTTTGACCGCGCCGGCACCGGAGATGGTCACCAGGTTGCCGGCATCGCCATCGGCCAGGTAGTACAGTTTGGAGTCGAGCTTGCCGCGCTCGCGCTCCAAGGCGTACCAGTAGTAGTTGTTGACCAGTACCGCGTCGACTTCACCTTTTTCCACGGCCTTCAGTGCGACCATATTGTTGGTGTAGGTCTTGCCGAAGGCTTTCAGGCCGGTCAGCCATTCTTCGGTGGCTTCGCGGCCGTGCATCTTGAGGATGGCCACCGCCTGCTCCTGGAACGCGCCGCTGGTCGGCACGTAGCCGACACGGCCATCCCATTCAGGGCTGGCGAAGTCCATCACGGTGGTCGGCAGATCTTTTTCGTCGACCTTCTTGGGGTTGAACACCACCACGCGGGTGCGCGCGGTAACGCCCATCCAGGTGCCATTGGCGCCGACGTACTCCTTGGGCAGCATGTTCAGCGTGGCGTCGTCGATCTTGGCCAGCAGGCCCAATTCGCCGAGATTGTTCAAGGGGGGCGATTCTTCGGTGTAGATGATGTCGGCCGGCGAGCGATCGCCTTCCTCGATGATCTGGCTGGCCAGCTGATTGCTGCTGCCCTTGCGGATATTGATATGGATGCCGGTCTTGGCCTCGTAGGCCTTGGCGATGGCTTCGCCGATCTCCTTGTGCTGGCCGTTGTACATGGTCAGCGTGACAGGCTCGTCTGCCATGGCGGCCGGAGCGCCGATCACCAGGCTCAGAACAGCAGCGGCCAGGGTGCGCATCAGCGGTTGCGGGCGGATCGTCATGCGGGTACTTCCTCGCTTACGGCTACATATTTGGCAACAATGGTAAACGAAATCGGTTCTCAAGTGGCCGGGTGACGAGAAATTCATGAGGGCTTTTTGACGGGCCAGTCGTCGGCGCAATGCCGGTAGGCGAGGGCGATGCAAAAATCGCAGGCAAGAAAAAACCCACTAGCAAGCTAGTGGGTTTTTATATGGTGCCCAGGAGAAGACTCGAACTTCCACGACCGTTAAGTCACTGATACCTGAAACCAGCGCGTCTACCAATTCCG
>NZ_JAHWIW010000015.1:0-134200 GCF_025377065.1 Pseudomonas sp. HD6422
AGAAGACTCGAACTTCCACGACCGTTAAGTCACTGATACCTGAAACCAGCGCGTCTACCAATTCCGCCACCTGGGCAAAGCTTTGCATCATCTGAAGAAGGCGACTATTGTTCGCTTCACTCAGTTGTAATAGATCCTTGGTCATCTATTACTTGAAAATCATTGGTGCCCAGGAGAAGACTCGAACTTCCACGACCGTTAAGTCACTGATACCTGAAACCAGCGCGTCTACCAATTCCGCCACCTGGGCACACATTTCGTCGAGGTCACATGATGCTTTACATCGCGCTTCATCTCAACTACAACGTCGGCTGTCCGTCGTTGTGGTGCGCACTATACGGACGCTCCTGAGGGCTGTAAAGCCCCCGATCAAAAAAAAATTCAAAAAATTCAACTCGTTGATTCCACAGGCCTATTGCCATTGTCTGGACCCTCCTCTGGGGCTGTCCAATGCGGAGATTTCCGGTTTCAATACGCCTATGCCAGAATTCATATCTATATACCCCAAGGTGAACCCCTTCTGATGGCCGATTGGCAATCCCTCGATCCCGAGGCCGCTCGCGAAGCGGAAAAATACGACAACCCTATCCCCAGCCGTGAGCTGATCCTGCAGCGCCTCGCCGACCGTGGCGAACCGGCCGCCCGCGAGGAGCTGGCGGCCGAATTCGGTCTTCACGACGAAGACCAGATCGAAGCCCTGCGTCGTCGGCTGCGCGCCATGGAGCGCGACGGCCAGCTTATCTATACCCGGCGCGGCACCTATGCCCCGGTAGACAAGCTCGACCTGATCTGTGGCCGTGTATCCGGCCATCGCGATGGCTTCGGCTTCCTCATCCCCGACGACGGCAGTGACGACCTTTTCCTCAGTCCCGCGCAGATGCGCCTGGTGTTCGACGGCGACCGGGCCTTGGCCCGGGTCTCCGGTGTCGATCGCCGTGGTCGCCGCGAAGGCGCGCTGGTGGAAGTGATCTCCCGCGCCCACGAAAGCGTGGTCGGCCGCTATTTCGAGGAAGGCGGCATCGGCTACGTCACTCCGGACAACCCCAAGATCCAGCAGGAAGTGCTGGTGACCGCCGGTCGTAACGGCGGCGCCAAGATCGGTCAATTCGTCGAGATCAAGATCACCCACTGGCCGACCCCGCGCTTCCAGCCGCAGGGTGATGTGGTCGAGGTGATCGGCAACTACATGGCTCCGGGCATGGAAATCGACGTGGCGCTGCGCAGCTACGACATCCCGCATGTCTGGCCCAAGGATGTGATCAAGGAAGCGCGCAAGTTCCGCTCCGAAGTCGAAGAGAAGGACAAGGAAAAGCGCGTCGACCTGCGCCATTTGCCGTTCGTCACCATCGACGGCGAGGATGCCCGCGACTTCGACGATGCGGTCTATTGCGAACCACTGGGCAAACTGCGGCTGTTCTCCGGCGGCTGGCGCCTGTACGTGGCCATCGCCGACGTTTCCAGCTATGTGCGCCTGGGCTCGGCCCTGGACGTCGAGGCCCAGCAACGCGGCAACTCGGTGTACTTCCCCGAGCGCGTGGTGCCGATGCTTCCCGAGGAGCTGTCCAACGGGCTGTGCTCGCTGAACCCCCACGTCGATCGCCTGGCCATGGTCTGCGAGATGACCATGAACAAAGCCGGCCAGATGGTCGACTACCAGTTCTACGAAGGCGTCATCCACTCGCACGCCCGTCTGACCTACAACAAGGTCAGCAGCATGCTGGAGCACTCGCGTACCCGCGAAGGCAAGGCGCTGCGCGAGGAGTACAAGGAGGTGCTGCCGGACCTCAAGAACCTGTACAACCTGTACAAGGTGCTCGTGGCGGCCCGTCATGCCCGTGGGGCCATCGATTTCGAGACCCAGGAAACCCGCATCATCTTCGGTGACCAGCGCAAGATCGCGGAAATACGCCCGACCGTGCGCAACGATGCCCACAAGCTGATCGAAGAGTGCATGCTGGCGGCCAACGTCGCCACGGCCGAGTTTCTGCAAAAGCACGGCGTTCCTTCGCTGTACCGTGTGCACGACGGCCCGCCGCCGGAGCGCCTGGAGAAACTGCGCGCGTTTCTCGGTGAGCTGGGTCTGACCCTGCACAAGGGCAAGGACCCGTCGCCGAAGGACTACCAGGCCCTGCTGGCGAGCATCGCCGGGCGCCCGGATTTCCACCTGATCCAGACCGTGATGCTGCGCTCGTTGAGCCAGGCGGTGTACAGCACCGACAACAACGGCCACTTCGGTCTGAACTACGAAGCGTACACCCACTTCACCTCGCCGATCCGTCGCTACCCGGACCTGCTGGTACACCGTGCCATTCGCAGCGTCATCCGCTCCAAGGTCGACACGCCACATGTCAAGCGTGCTGGCGCGATGAGCATTCCCAAGGCGCGTATCTACCCGTATGACGTGAACACCCTGGATCAGCTCGGCGAACAGTGCTCGATGACCGAACGCCGCGCCGACGAGGCCACCCGTGACGTGGTCAACTGGCTCAAGTGCGAGTTCATGAAGGATCGCGTCGGCGAGACCTTCCCTGGGGTGATCACTGCCGTCACCGGTTTTGGCCTGTTCGTCGAGCTCACCGACATCTACGTCGAGGGCCTGGTGCATGTCAGTGCCTTGCCGGGCGACTACTACCACTTCGATCCTGTGCATCACCGTCTGTCCGGTGAGCGCACTGGGCGCAGCTTCCGCTTGGGCGACACCATCGAGGTCAAGGTCATGCGCGTCGACCTCGATGAGCGCAAGATCGATTTCGAAGTGTCCGAGCAGCAGCTCGCCGCACCGATCGGTCGCAAGGGGCGTGGCACTGCGCCTGCCGCCGAGAAGGCCGATTTGGCGCCGGAAGCACCCGCCCGGGCCACGCCCAAACCGCGTAGCCGCAAGAGCGAGACCGCCGAGGCGTACTTCCCCAAGGACGCCGTGCAGCGCAATGCCGAGGTGCGCAAGAGCCGCGAGATGAAGAAAGCGCTGATGAGCGAGGCGCGCACCGGCGGCCATGCCAGCAGCAAGGCGGACAAAGGCGGCAAGTCGTCCGGCAAGTCGACCAAGCATCGTAAGGGGCCGTCGAAGTCCGGCGCGCCACGCAAGAGCAAGAACAAGTCATGAGTCAGCTGGAAAAGATCTACGGCGTGCACGCCGTGCAGGCGTTGCTGCAGCACCATCCCAAGCGGGTCAAGCAGATCTGGCTGTCGGAAGGTCGCAGCGAGCCGCGTGTCCAGGCGTTGCTGGCACTGGCCGCGGAGAACCGCGTGCCGGTCGGTCAGGCCGAGCGTCGGGAGCTGGATGCGTGGGTTGAAGGCGTGCACCAGGGTGTGGTCGCCGAGGTCAGCCCCAGCCAGGTGTGGGGCGAATTGATGCTCGAGGAGTTGCTCGAGCGCACGGAAACGCCACCCCTGATCCTGGTGCTGGACGGCGTCACCGATCCCCATAACCTCGGCGCCTGCCTGCGCACGGCGGATGCCGCCGGTGCCACGGCGGTGGTGGTGCCCAAGGACAAGTCGGCGACCCTGACGCCGGTGGTGCGCAAGGTGGCCTGCGGCGCAGCGGAAGTCATCCCGCTGGTGGCCGTGACCAACCTGGCGCGGACCCTGGAGAAGCTCCAGCAGCGTGGCCTGTGGGTGGTCGGTACCGCTGGCGAGGCCGAGCAGGAGATCTATCAACAGGACCTCACCGGGCCGCTGGTGATGATCATGGGTGCCGAAGGCAAGGGCATGCGCCGGTTGACCCGCGAGCATTGCGACTTTTTGGTGAAGTTGCCGATGGCCGGTAGCGTCAGCAGTCTGAACGTGTCGGTAGCGACCGGCGTCTGTCTGTTCGAGGCCGTGCGCCAGCGGCAGGCCAAGCGCTGATTTTTGTCTGTACCGGCCTCTTCGCGGGGCAAGCCCGCTCCCACAGGATCCCCGCAGGGGCTGAATTCAATACGATCCTGTAGGAGCGGGCTTGCCCCGCGAAGAGGCCGGTACAGGCTAAAGTGTTTCCGGCTGTTCAAATAATCACCACTCTCCTTGCTTGTCCGTCCCGCCTTCTCTACAATTGCGCCCCTTGCCGAGCTGGCAGGCGTGCATGCGCCTCCCCTCCATGGCAAGACATACAGTGTCATTCACTCCTTGTCTGACCAGATTCGCTGGCAGACTACTAACCCGTAAGGAGCATTCATGCGTCATTACGAAATCATCTTCCTGGTTCACCCGGACCAGAGCGAGCAAGTCGGCGGCATGGTTGAGCGTTACACCAAGCTGATCGAAGAAGATGGCGGCAAGATCCACCGCCTGGAAGACTGGGGCCGTCGTCAACTGGCCTACGCAATCAACAATGTTCACAAGGCTCACTACGTGATGCTGAACGTTGAGTGCACCGGCAAGGCCCTGGCTGAGCTGGAAGACAACTTCCGCTACAACGATGCCGTGATCCGTAACCTGGTCATCCGTCGCGACGAAGCCGTTACCGGTCAGTCCGAGATGCTCAAGGCCGAAGAGAACCGCAGCGAGCGCCGTGAGCGTCGTGAGCGTCCTGAGCATGCTGACTCCGCCGAAGGCGACGACAGCAATGACAGCGACTCCAGCGATAACGCTGACGAGTAATCCACGGACCTTTTGAGGAGCCTATTACATGGCACGTTTCTTCCGTCGTCGTAAATTCTGCCGCTTCACTGCTGAAGACGTGAAAGAGATCGACTTCAAAGATCTCAACACCCTGAAAGCTTACGTATCCGAAACCGGCAAAATCGTTCCAAGCCGTATCACCGGTACCAAAGCTCGTTATCAGCGTCAGCTGGCTACCGCTATCAAGCGCGCCCGCTTCCTGGCCCTGCTGCCCTACACCGACAGCCACGGCCGCTGAGACCGGGTCGTCGACAAGTAGTAAGGGATAAGCATGCGAGCGTTGGCTGATTTCATCATGCGCGGTCGTGTGCAGGCCACCCTGGTGGTGGTTGCAAGTGCGGTATTGCCGCTGCTGTTCTGGTTGAGTGCCGCTGCTGGGAGTCTCGTGCTCCTGCGGCGCGGGTTCAAGGACGCTTCAACGGTCATCGCCTGGGGGCTTCTGCCCGCGGTGGCCATTTGGGTCTTCGGCGACCCGAGCACCTTGCTGGTGTTCGTCGGTACGCTGGGACTGGCCGCCTTGTTGCGTGCCGGGCATTCCTGGAGCCGGGTGTTGTTGTCCAGTGTGTTGTTGGGGTTGGTCTACAGCCTCATCCTGGATGCGGTGCTGCGCGACACCTTCGAGGTGCTGGCCAAGGCGCTTGTAGAAGCCCTGCCGCAATTCGAAGGCAAGCCGGTGATTCCCGGTGAGCTGATCGGCCCCGTGCTGGTCGCTTCCACAGCGGTGATGTTGCAGTTGTTCAGCGTGCTGGCTCTGATGCTGGCGCGTTATTGGCAAGCTGCGTTGTACAACCCTGGAGGCTTCGGTCGCGAGTTCCGCACCCTGAAGTTGCCGCGAGTGGTCATGCTGGCCTTGGTTGCAGTGATGGTGTTGGGCCCGTTCATCGGTCCGCAGTTCATCGTCCTGGCTTCCGCGTCCAGTCTGGTGCTCGTACTGGCCGGTGTCGCTTTGATGCACGGTCTGGTGGCACAGGGGCGACTGGCCGGTTTCTGGCTGGTAGGTATGTACGTCACGCTGGTGCTGGTGATGCAGCTGATTTATCCGTTACTCGTGGTCCTGGCCATTGTCGACAGCCTGATTGATTTTCGCGGTCGCAAGTCCCCTGAGGGGAATGACTCCGCGAACGGTGAAGGTTAAAAGTTAAGAGGTTTTACCAAATGGAACTGATCCTGCTGGAAAAAGTCGCTAACCTGGGCAACCTGGGCGACAAAGTAAAAGTTAAGGCTGGTTACGGCCGTAACTTCCTGCTGCCATTCGGCAAGGCCACCGTTGCCAACGCCGCCAACCTGGCCGCGTTCGAAGAGCGTCGCGCCGAGCTGGAAAAAGCAGCTGCTGACCGTAAATCGTCGGCTGAAAGCCGCGCTGCCCAACTGGCCGAGCTGGAAGTGACCATCACTGCCACCGCTGGCGACGAAGGCAAGCTGTTCGGTTCGATCGGCACCCACGACATCGCTGACGCACTGACCGCCTCGGGCGTTGAAGTGGCCAAGGCTGAAGTTCGTCTGCCGAACGGCACCATCCGTCAGGTTGGCGAATACGACGTAGCCGTGCACCTGCACAGCGACGTTGAAGCCACCGTACGCGTGGTCGTCGTAGCTGCCTAAGCTGCGCTGATCGGCTGGCCGCTCGCGGCCAAGCCGGTTAACATCGGGCACGGTCCTGTTCTGACAGGCCGTGCCCTTTGTCTTTTTCATCCTCCAGAATTCTTTCGTGGCCATGAACGAGATCACCAACCCCGAACAACTCGACCTGCAGACCGCAGCCCTGAAGGTCCCGCCCCATTCCATCGAGGCCGAACAGGCTGTGCTCGGTGGCTTGATGCTGGACAACAACGCCTGGGAGCGCGTGCTGGATCAGGTGTCGGATGGCGATTTCTATCGACATGACCATCGCCTGATTTTCCGTGCCGTGCACAAGCTGGCCGACGCCAACCAACCGTTCGACGTCGTGACCCTGCACGAGCAGTTGGACAAGGAAGGCCTGTCGACCCAGGTCGGTGGGCTTGCGTACCTGGCCGAGCTGGCCAAGAACACCCCGTCGGTGGCCAACATCAAGGCCTACGCCGCGATCATTCGCGAACGTGCCACGCTGCGCCAGCTGATCAGCATCAGTACCGACATCGCCGACAACGCGTTCAACCCGCAGGGTCGCAACGCCGAGGAAATCCTCGATGATGCCGAACGGCAGATCTTCCAGATCGCCGAAGCGCGACCCAAGACTGGCGGCCCGGTGGGGGTCAACGAACTGTTGACCATGGCCATCGACCGCATCGATACACTGTTCAACTCCGACAGCGACATCACCGGCGTCTCCACCGGCTTCACCGACCTGGATGAGAAGACCAGCGGCCTGCAGCCTGCCGACCTGATCATCGTCGCCGGCCGTCCTTCGATGGGTAAGACCACCTTCGCCATGAACCTGGTGGAAAACGCCGTGCTGCGTACCGACAAGGCGGTGCTGGTGTTTTCCCTCGAGATGCCAGGCGAATCGCTGATCATGCGTATGCTGTCCTCCCTGGGCCGCATCGACCAGACCAAGGTGCGTTCCGGCCAACTGGACGACGACGATTGGCCGCGCCTGACCTCGGCGGTCAACCTGCTCAATGACCGCAAGCTGTTCATCGACGATACCGCCGGTATCAGCCCTTCGGAAATGCGCGCGCGTACCCGTCGTCTGGCCCGCGAGCACGGCGAAATCGCCATGATCATGGTGGACTACCTGCAGCTGATGCAGATCCCGGGCTCTGCTGGTGACAATCGGACCAACGAGATTTCCGAGATCTCCCGCTCGCTCAAGGCCCTGGCCAAGGAATTCAACTGCCCGGTCATCGCTCTGTCCCAGCTCAACCGCTCCCTGGAGCAGCGTCCCAACAAGCGCCCGGTGAACTCCGACTTGCGTGAATCGGGTGCGATCGAGCAGGACGCCGACGTGATCATGTTCGTGTACCGGGACGAGGTGTATCACCCCGAGACCGAGCACAAGGGCGTGGCGGAAATCATCATCGGCAAGCAGCGTAACGGCCCCATTGGTTTCGTACGCCTGGCGTTTATCGGCAAGTACACCCGCTTCGAGAACCTCGCGCCGGGCATGTACAACTTCGACGACGACGAATAACCCCTGGCCCCATGAATCCGACAACCATCGTCGGATTTGGTCAAAATTTGTGCTATATTCCGCGCCCGCGATTTCCCTGCACACCAGAACCGGTCACTGACATGCAAGCAGCCAAACCTCTCTACGACTATCCCAAGTACTGGGCCGAATGCTTCGGACCAGCACCTTTCCTGCCGATGAGCAGGGAGGAGATGGATCTGCTCGGCTGGGATTCCTGCGACATCATCATCGTGACCGGTGACGCCTACGTCGACCATCCGTCGTTCGGCATGGCCATCATCGGCCGCCTGCTGGAAGCCCAGGGCTTTCGCGTAGGCATCATCGCCCAGCCGAACTGGCAGTCGAAGGACGACTTCATGAAGCTCGGCGAGCCGAACCTGTTCTTCGGTGTCGCGGCGGGCAACATGGACTCGATGATCAACCGTTACACGGCGGACAAGAAGGTTCGTTCCGACGACGCCTACACCCCCGGTGGCCTGGCCGGTGCGCGGCCGGATCGGGCCAGCCTGGTGTACAGCCAGCGCTGCAAGGAAGCCTACAAGCATGTGCCGATCGTGCTTGGCGGCATCGAGGCCTCGCTGCGCCGTATCGCCCACTATGACTATTGGCAGGACAAGGTCCGCCATTCGATCCTGATCGATGCCAGTGCCGACATCCTGCTGTTCGGCAACGCCGAGCGTGCGGTGGTCGAGGTCGCCCAGCGCCTGTCCAATGGCGAGAGGATCGAGACCATCACCGATGTGCGCGGTACCGCCTTCGTGCGTCGTGACACCCCGCAAGGCTGGTATGAGATCGACTCCACGCGGATCGACCGCCCGGGCCGGGTCGACAAGATCATCAACCCTTACGTCAACACCCAGGATACCCAGGCCTGCGCCATCGAGCAGGCCAAGGGCGAGGTGGAAGATCCAAACGAAGCCAAGGTCGTGCAGATTCTCGACAGCCCGGCCGTGACCCGGGAAAAGTCAGTGATCCGCCTGCCGTCGTTCGAAAAGGTCCGCAACGACCCGGTGCTCTATGCCCATGCCAACCGTGTGCTGCACCTGGAAACCAACCCAGGTAACGCCCGTGCCCTGGTGCAGAAGCATGGTGAGGTGGATGTGTGGTTCAACCCACCACCCATTCCCATGAGCACCGAGGAAATGGACTACGTGTTCGGCATGCCCTACGCCCGTGTGCCGCACCCGGCCTATGGCAAGCAGCGCATCCCGGCCTACGAGATGATCCGCTTCTCGGTCAACATCATGCGTGGCTGCTTCGGCGGCTGCACCTTCTGCTCGATCACCGAGCACGAAGGCCGCATCATCCAGAACCGCTCCCACGAGTCGATCCTGCACGAGATCGAGGAAATGCGTGACAAGGTGCCAGGCTTCACCGGCGTGGTCTCGGACCTCGGCGGGCCGACTGCCAACATGTACCGCATCGCCTGCAAGAGCCCCGACATCGAGAAGCACTGCCGCAAGCCGTCGTGCGTGTTCCCGGGCATCTGCGAGAACCTCAACACCGACCACAGCTCGCTGATCGAGTTGTACCGCAAGGCCCGTGCCCTGCCAGGTGTGAAGAAGATCCTGATCGCCTCGGGCCTGCGCTACGACCTGGCGGTGGAGTCCCCGGAATACGTCAAGGAACTGGTCACCCACCACGTCGGTGGTTACCTCAAGATCGCCCCGGAGCACACCGAGCGTGGCCCTCTGGACAAGATGATGAAGCCGGGCATCGGCACCTACGACCGCTTCAAGCGCATGTTCGAGAAGTTCTCGAAAGAGGCGGGCAAGGAACAGTACCTGATCCCGTACTTCATCGCCGCCCACCCAGGCACCACCGACGAAGACATGATGAACCTGGCCCTATGGCTCAAGGGCAACGGTTTCCGCGCCGATCAGGTGCAGGCCTTCTACCCGTCGCCGATGGCCTCGGCGACCGCCATGTACCACTCGGGCAAGAACCCGCTGCGCAAGGTGACCTACAAGAGCGAAGGGGTGGAGATCGTCAAGAGCGAGGAGCAGCGTCGCTTGCACAAGGCATTCCTGCGCTATCACGATCCGAAGGGCTGGCCGATGCTGCGTGAAGCATTGCAGCGCATGGGGCGTGCCGACCTGATCGGGCCGGGCAAACACCAGCTGATTCCGCTGCACCAACCGCAGACCGATAGCTACCAGAGTGCCCGCCGCAAGAACTCGACCCCGGCAGGTAGCCACAAGGTGGGCAAGGATCAGAAGATCCTGACCCAGCACACTGGGTTGCCGCCGCGTGCCAGTGATGGCAGCAAACCGTGGGACAAGCGCGAGAAAGCCAAGGCCGAGGCGTTTGCGCGCAATCAGCAGGCAGCCAAGGAGCGCAAGGAGGCGGCCAAGGGTGGCAAGGGCCGCAAGCCGCGCCAGCCGGTGATTCCGCGCTGATCTTACCAGCAGCCTGGAAAACCTGTAGGAGCGGGCTTGTCCCGCGAATGCGATGGTGAACTCACCGACGCATTCGCGGGCAAACCCGCTCCTACAGGGAGGGCGGCGTCCGACCGATCAATCAGGCTTCTTGTCGACCCACTTGGGCAGCACCGGCGCCTCGAACCGTTCCATCCCATCCAATAGCGTATCGGCCTGCTGCTCCAGCAACAGCATCGCCCGATGCTGCGGGCGCACGAAGCCTTCCTCGACGATATGGTCGAGGAAGCCGCCGAGCTTTTCATAGAAGCCATTCACATCCAGCAGCCCCAGCGGCTTGGCGTGATAGCCCAGCTGACCCCAGGTCCATACCTCGAACAGCTCCTCCAGCGTGCCCAGTCCGCCAGGCAGCGCAATGAAGGCATCGCTAAGTTCAGCCATGCGCGCCTTGCGTGCATGCATGCCATCGACGACTTCGAGGCGAGTCAGGCCCTTGTGACCGATTTCGGCGTTCATCAGACTCTGCGGGATGATTCCTATCACCTCGCCACCCGCAGCCATCGCTGCATCGGCCACAGTGCCCATCAGGCCCACCGCGCCGCCGCCATAGACCAGGGTCAGACCGCGCCGGGCAATGGCCTGGCCAAGCGCCACGGCGGCCTCTCGGTAGGCCGGGTTGGCGCCGATGCTGGCGCCACAGAAGACACAAACGGAACGTACAGGCATTGCTCATCTCCCTTCACACAGAGTGACAGGGTACGGCGCATGCCTCTCGCTTCCAAGGCAGGTGTCACTCCGGGCGGGAAAATTCGCAGATTGCACCCGTGGCGCCATGGGCGTACGCGGCAAGCATGATTTTCATGAAATGTATGTGGGACATTGGATTGCTCCTGAATGAGAGGTTGTCCCATCGTCCCGGAAAAGGGCATGATGTGCTCTTAGATTGGTTGTATACAATCCATTGAACAATTCTACTGATTGGCCGCTTGACACCCCCTTGATGCATATCAGCCAGGGGGCTCGCGTTTTCAGGCAGTCTTGCGATCGATAAAAAACCCCTGCCAAGGAGATTCATGATGTTTGCGAAAGCTGTAGCGGTATCCCTGCTGACCCTCGCCAGCGCCTCCGTCTTCGCAGCCGAGTGCTCGGTGACCGTCGACTCGACCGACCAGATGTCCTACACCAGCAAGGAGTTCACCGTCGACAAGAGCTGCAAGGAATTCACCGTAAAACTGACCCACTCCGGCAAACTGCCGAAAAACGTCATGGGCCATAACCTGGTGATCAGCAAGACCGCCGATATGCAGGCCATCGCCACCGAAGGCATGAGCCAGGGCCTGGACAAGGACTACCTCAAGGCTGACAACGCCGCGATCATCGCCCACACCAAGATGATCGGCGCGCCGGAAAAGGAAACCGAAGTGAAGTTCGATACTTCCAAGCTGGAAGCCGGTGGTGACTACAGCTTCTTCTGCACCTTCCCAGGCCACATCGCGATGATGAAGGGCAAGGTTGTAGTCAAGTAACGAAAGCTGGATCGGCTTTTCGGGCTCATTCGCGGGACAAGCCCGCTCCCACAGGTTCATTAATGAGAATCTTGTGGGAGCGGGCTTGTCCCGCGAAGCTTTTTACGGGGCGAACGGCAGTTCGCGTTTGTGCTGGGTTTTGCGGTAGGTGGCGACAATAATGTCGAACGCCTGCTGATCGACCGGCTGCCCATGCAGGAAGGCGTCGATCTGCGCGTAGGTGACGCCATGGGACGCTTCGTCCGGCTTGCCCGGCTCCAGGTCTTCGAGGTCCGCCGTCGGTACTTTCTCGACCAGCGCTTCAGGTGCGCCAAAGCTGCGCGCGATCGCTCGTACCTGGTTCTTCACCAAGCCGCTCAAAGGTGCCAGGTCGCATGCGCCATCACCGAACTTGGTGAAGAAGCCCATCACCGCCTCGGCAGCATGGTCGGTGCCGATCACCAGGCCTGCGCGGGCGCCGGCGATGGTGTATTGGGCGACCATGCGGGTACGCGCCTTGACGTTGCCGACGACGAAATCGACATGGGCCGGCGCAGCGTTCTCCAGTGCTTTCACCTCAGCCGCCAGGGCGCGCACGGCAGGGGCGATATCGACGGTATGCACCTCATCGGCCTTGATCACCGCCAGGCAGGCCTGGGCGTCATGCTCATCGTGCTGGACCTGGTAGGGCAGGCGCACGGCGATGAAGCGGTAATCCGGGTCGTTCTTTTCCGCGCGCAGCTCGTTGATGGCGCGTTGCGCAAGCAGGGCGGCAGTCAGTGAGTCGACGCCGCCGCTGATTCCCAGTACCAGGGTCTTGAGCCGGGCATTACCCAGGCAATCCTTGATGAATGCCACGCGCCGGGCAACTTCGGCCTCGAGCGCAGCGGCGTCGGCAAATGGCGGCTGCACCTTCAGCGCCTGGGCAATTTCCTGCTGAACCGCTTGCATGAGTTACTCCTTGCTGGGGACTTTGAAGACATGACGCATGTAGGCGACGAAGTTGGCGTCGCGACACTGGGTCTTGGCGGCCTCGTCGGAAATTTTTGCTACCGGCGAGCCGTTGCAATCGGTCATTTTAAGCACGATGTTCATCGGCGCGACCCCCGGAATGTCGCAGGTCAGGTTGGTGCCGATACCGAAACTGACGTTGATGCGGCCGCGCAGAGCACGGAAGATTTCCAGCGAGCGGGTCAAGTTCAGGCCATCGGAAAACACCAGCGTCTTGGTCATCGGGTCGATACCCAACTTCTCGTAGTGGGCGATGGCTTTCTCGCCCCAGGCCACGGGTTCGCCCGAGTCATGGCGCAGGCCATCGAACAGCTTGGCGAAGTACAGGTCGAAATCGCCGAGGAAGGCATCCATGGTGATGCAGTCGGTCAGGGCGATGCCGAGCAGGCCGCGGTACTCGCGAACCCAGCAGTCGAGCGCGGCGATCTGGCTGTCGATCAGGCGTGGGCCGAGCTGCTGGTGGGCCATGAACCACTCGTGGGCCATGGTGCCCAGTGGCTTGATATCCAGTTTCCATGCCAGATCGACATTGCTGGTGCCGACGAAGCGGGCCGGGAAGTCATCGCGCAGCACCCGCACCACGTCTTCTTGAACGCGGCTGGAAAAACGCCGGCGGGTGCCGAAGTCGGCCACCTGCAGCTCGGACAGTTCCTCTTCGCTGGCATGCGCGCGTAGCCAGTCGAACTTGCGGTAGAGCTGGTCGCGGGCTTCGGCCAGGCGCATACGTGGGTGCAATTGGCGGTTGCGGACTTCGCTGATGATCGCCAGCAGCGGCACCTCGAACAGGATCACATGCAGCCACGGGCCGCGCAGGCGCAGGCACAGCTGGTCGTTCTCGATGCCCAGGTGGACATAGCGCAGGTTGAAGCGGAACAGGCCGAGAAAACGCAGGAAATCCGGCTTGAGAAAACTGATGCGCTCGAGGAAGGCCAGTTGTCCCGGGTCCAGGGTCAGCTCGCCGAGTTGCTCGATCTGGGTGCGGATTTCTCCCAGGTAAGGCCGCAGGTCTTCACCGTTTCGGCAGCGGAACTCCCATTCCACATCGGCATCCGGATAATTGTGCAGCACGGCCTGCATCATCGTGAGCTTGTAGAAGTCGGTGTCGAGCAGGTTATGCACGATGCGCTCGGCGAATGCGCTCTCGCTCATGAGTGGCCTCCAAGGCGGCGAATGTCGGCCATTGTGCCAGTGTTTTGCGTCTTGTTGGGTCTATACCGGCCTTTTAACGGGCAATTTGGAACGTTGCGCAAGGGCCGGAAAGGACAAAACAGGTGTTTTTTTTGTGCACGGTCTAGCCTTGAAAAGGTGCTGCCTGTAGCAGTCGCGCACCAGGGGTGTGCACTTCGGTGACGTCTGTTGTTACAGGGCGGTTGCACGTTAACACTTGCTGGGGTTGCAATGATGGCACGTAAAGGTTGCTCCTTGTCTGTACGTTTGGTGGCGCCCGCCCCGTGGCAGACGGTTGCACGCTCAGTAAAGAAAAGGCCGTCGGTCGCTTCCCAGCATTCCCTTCAGTGTGTTTCTGCAAATAACAAAACCAATGGCACGGCCCTTGCTCGGAGCACAAGGCTGAGAAGTTGTAGTGCCAACCAAAAAAACTCTAGGAGCACCACCTCATGTCGCAGACGTTTTACAAGAAAGGTTTCCTGGCTCTGGCCGTAGCTACGGCACTGGGTGTTTCTTCGTATGTTCAGGCCGACGTCAAGATCGGTGTCGCGGGGCCCATGACCGGTGCCAACGCAGCGTTTGGTGAGCAGTACATGAAAGGTGCCCAGGCGGCGGCCGACAAGATCAACGCCGCCGGCGGCGTGAACGGCGAAAAGATCGTCTTGGTCAAAGGTGATGATGCCTGTGAGCCGAAGCAGGCCGTGGCCGTGGCCAACCGCCTGGTCGACCAGGACAAAGTCATCGGTGTGGTCGGACATTTCTGTTCCTCCAACACCATTCCGGCCTCCGAGGTATATGACGAAGCCGGCGTGATCGCCATCACCCCCGGCTCTACCAACCCGCAAGTCACCGAGCGCGGCCTGTCTGCGATGTTCCGCATGTGTGGTCGTGACGACCAGCAAGGCATCGTTGCAGGCGATTACATCGTCGATGTGCTCAAGGGCAAGAAGGTCGCGGTATTGCACGACAAGGACACCTACGGCCAGGGCCTGGCGGATGCGACCAAGGCGCAGTTGGAGAAACGCGGCGTCAAGCCGGTGCTGTACGAAGGCCTGACCCGTGGCGAGAAGGATTTCAGCGCCGTGGTCACCAAGATCCGTGCCGCCGGTGCCGACGTGGTCTACTTCGGTGGTCTGCACCCGGAAGCCGGCCCCTTGGTGCGACAACTGCGCGAGCAGGGCCTGAAGGACGTCAAGTTCATGTCCGATGATGGCATCGTCACCGATGAGTTGGTGGCCACTGCCGGTGGCGCCCAGTACGTGGACGGTGTGTACATGACCTTCGGCGCCGACCCGCGCCTGCTGCCGGACAGCAAAGCCGTGGTGGAAGAGTTCCGTAAAGCCGGTACTGAGCCTGAAGGCTACACCCTGTATGCCTACGCCTCTCTGCAAGCCCTGGCCGCGGCCTTCAACGGCGCCAAGTCGAACAATGGCGAGGACGCCGCCAAGTGGCTCAAGGCCAATCCGGTGCAGACCGTCATGGGCGAGAAGAAGTGGGATAGCAAGGGTGACCTGACCGTTTCCGACTACGTGGTCTATCAGTGGGACGCCCAAGGCAAGTACCACCAGCTGGAAAAACAAAAATAACAACGGCCACCGGCCCGGGTGCGCATTCACCCGGGTCCAGGCCCCGCGGTACCTGTCTTTATCCGTAGATCTGCACAGTACTGCGCTGCGAGGGCTGCTCTGTTCGAGGCCCGCCGTGGTCGGCGCTCGTGCAATCTCAATCAGGTGAGATTGCGTTATGGATGGTATTTTCCTGCAGCAACTGGTCAATGGCCTGACCCTAGGGTCGGTCTATGGCCTGATCGCCATCGGCTACACAATGGTCTATGGCATCATCGGCATGATCAACTTCGCGCACGGCGAGGTGTATATGATCTCCGCTTACCTCGCGGCGATCAGCCTGGCATTGCTGGCTTACTTCGGTATCGAATCCTTCCCGCTGCTGATGCTCGGCACGCTGTTGTTCACCGTCGTCGTCACCGGCGTCTATGGCTTCACCATCGAGCGCATCGCTTACAAACCCTTGCGTAACTCCACCCGTCTGGCTCCGCTGATCAGTGCTATCGGTATTTCGCTGATCCTGCAGAACTACGCGCAGATCAGCCAGGGCGCTCGCCAGCAAGGCGTGCCGACCCTGCTCGAAGGGGCCATGCGTATCGAGGTCGGCAGCGGCTTCGTGCAACTGACCTACACCAAGATCTTCATTCTGGTAGCCGCCTTCGTCGGCATGGGCCTGCTCACCTACGTGATCAAGTACACCAAGCTCGGTCGTATGTGCCGCGCTACCCAGCAAGACCGCAAGATGGCCTCGATCCTCGGCATCAATACCGACCGAGTGATTTCCTACGTGTTCGTCATCGGTGCGGTGATGGCCGCTCTGGCTGGCGTACTGATCACCATGAACTACGGCACCTTCGACTTCTACGCCGGCTTCATCATCGGCATCAAGGCGTTCACCGCCGCGGTGCTCGGCGGTATCGGTTCGCTGCCCGGCGCCATGCTCGGCGGCATCATCCTGGGGATTTCCGAGTCGCTGTTCTCGGGCCTGATCAACTCCGACTACAAGGATGTGTTCAGTTTCTCGCTGCTGGTACTGATCCTTATCTTCCGCCCGCAAGGCCTGCTGGGCCGTCCGCTCGTGGCTAAGGTGTGAACATGTCCGTTGCCAAAACTGCCTCAGTATCCGAAACCAAGGGTTTCGACCTCAAACGCAGCCTGCTGGAGACCATCGTCGCCGGCCTGCTGGCGCTCATCGTATTCGGCCCAGTCGTTGGCGTCGTGCTCGACGGCTACAGCTTCAATGCCCAACCTGCGCGCGTGGCGTGGTTGGTCGGTGGGGTGATGATCGGGCGCTTCCTGCTCAGCCTGTATCTGCAGTCGGCGAGCGGCCAACGCGTATTGCAGGGCTTCGACAGCGGCGGCTCCGGCGTGCACGTGCTGGCGCCGGGCTACAAGTCGCGGCTGCGCTACATCATCCCGGCGCTGATCGTGATCGCCATCGTGTTCCCGATCTTCGCCAACAAGTATCTGCTGACTGTGGTCATCCTCGGCCTGATCTACGTGTTGTTGGGCCTGGGCCTGAACATCGTGGTGGGTCTGGCAGGGCTGCTCGACCTGGGCTACGTGGCGTTCTATGCCATCGGTGCCTATGGCCTGGCGCTGGGTTATCAGTACCTTGGGCTTGGTTTCTGGAGCGTACTGCCTCTGGCGGCCATCGCCGCAGCCCTGGCCGGGTGCATTCTAGGGTTCCCGGTATTGCGCATGCACGGCGACTACCTGGCGATCGTGACCCTGGGCTTTGGTGAGATCATCCGCCTGGTGCTCAACAACTGGCTGTCGTTCACCGGTGGTCCGAACGGCATGCCGGCGCCGTCGCCGACCTTCCTGGGCCTGGAGTTCGGCCGCCGGGCCAAGGACGGTGGGGTGCCGTTCCATGAGTTCTTCGGCATCGACTACAACCCTAACGTGAAATTCCTGTTCATCTACGTCGTGCTGTTCCTAGTGGTGCTGGCAGTGCTGTACATCAAGCATCGCCTGACCCGCATGCCGGTCGGGCGTGCCTGGGAAGCGTTGCGCGAGGACGAGATCGCCTGCCGCTCGATGGGCCTGAACCACGTCCTGGTCAAGCTCTCGGCGTTCACGCTGGGTGCCTCCACTGCAGGCCTTGCGGGGGTGTTCTTTGCCACCTACCAAGGCTTCGTCAACCCGTCCTCGTTCACCTTCTTCGAGTCGGCGCTGATTCTGGCCATCGTCGTGCTCGGCGGGATGGGCTCGACGGTGGGCGTGGTGATCGCGGCCTTCGTGCTCACCGTGGCGCCGGAGTTGTTGCGCAGTTTCTCCGAGTACCGGGTGCTGCTGTTCGGTGTGCTGATGGTGCTGATGATGATCTGGCGACCGCGGGGGCTGATCCGCATCAGCCGTACCGGTGTGGTTCCGCGTAAAGGAGTGGCGCCATGAGCGACGATATCATTCTCTCGGTCGACAATCTGATGATGCACTTCGGTGGCATCAAGGCGCTCAGCGATGTCAGTCTGAAGGTCCGGCGCAATCAGATCTTCGCCCTGATCGGCCCTAACGGCGCGGGCAAGACCACCGTGTTCAACTGCCTGACCGGCTTCTACAAGGCCAGTGGCGGGCGCATCGAACTGAACCTGCGTGGCAGCCAGACCAACGTCATCCAGTTGCTCGGCGAGCGCTTCCAGGCCGCCGACTTCGTTTCGCCTGCGCGCTTGGGCAAGCGCATTTACTACAAGATGTTCGGCGGAACCCACCTGGTCAACCGCGCCGGGCTGGCGCGAACTTTCCAGAACATCCGCCTGTTCAAGGAAATGTCGGTGGTGGAGAACCTGCTGGTGGCCCAGCACATGTGGGTCAACCGCAACCTGCTGGCCGGTGTGCTCAATACCAAGGCCTACCGCAAGGCCGAGAGCGATGCCCTGGACCATGCGTTCTACTGGCTGGAAGTCGTCGACCTGGTCGACTGCGCCAACCGCCTGGCCGGTGAGCTTTCCTACGGCCAGCAGCGGCGTCTGGAAATCGCTCGGGCCATGTGCACCCGACCCAAGATCATCTGCCTGGACGAGCCGGCCGCCGGCCTCAACCCACAGGAAACCGAGGCCTTGAGCCGCATGATCCGCGTGCTGCGCGACGAGCACGACATCACCGTGGTGCTGATCGAGCACGACATGGGCATGGTCATGAGCATTTCCGACCATATCGTGGTGCTGGACCACGGCACCGTGATTGCCGAAGGTACGCCACAGGATATCCGCCACAACCCGACAGTGATCGCCGCCTACCTGGGTGCGGATGAAGAGGAGCTGGTATGAGCGCGCCCATTCTCGAACTGCGTGACCTGGATGTGTTCTACGGGCCGATCCAGGCGCTGAAGAAGGTGTCGATGCACATCGACGAAGGCGAGACGGTGAGCCTGATCGGTGCCAATGGTGCCGGCAAGTCCACCTTGCTGATGTCGATCTTCGGCCAGCCGCGCGCGGCGTCGGGCCACATCGTCTATCGCGGCACCGACATCACCCGCAAGTCGTCGCACTACATCGCCTCCAACGGCATCGCCCAATCGCCGGAGGGGCGGCGGGTGTTCCCCGACATGAGCGTCGAGGAAAACCTGATGATGGGCACCATCCCCATCGGTGACAAGCATGCCGACGAAGACATGCAGCGCATGTACGAGCTGTTCCCGCGGCTCAAGGAGCGGCGTAACCAGCGCGCCATGACCATGTCCGGTGGCGAGCAGCAGATGCTGGCCATCGCACGTGCTTTGATGAGTCGGCCCAAGTTGCTGTTGCTCGACGAGCCGTCGCTTGGCCTGGCACCGATCGTGGTCAAGCAGATCTTCGCCACCTTGCGTGAGCTGGCGCAGACCGGGATGACCATTTTCCTCGTCGAGCAAAATGCCAACCATGCCTTGAAGCTGTCAGACCGGGCCTATGTGATGGTCAACGGAGAGATCCGCATGACCGGTACGGGGCAGGAGCTGTTGGCCAACGAAGAGGTGCGCAACGCTTACCTCGGCGGGCATTGATGCCGTATCGCCGGCTTGCCGGCGATAAGGCCCAAAAGCTTCGCACTACCTATGTGGACAACTTGTCGCACAACGTTCTGACGCCATCCCACCTTTCTCTCCCAAGCCATTGTTTCCACAGGTTGATCTTTTCCACGGATAATGTGGAAGCGCCTGTGGAAAACATGGTGGCACCTGGCCGGAATCCACGGTTTGCAAGGGCTCCAGGCGAACGCTCGTTTTTTGATCAGTCGCGCTCTGTGGATGTTTTTCTTCACGTTCAAGCGCCGACGGGCTCGCTTTCGAACAGCGTCGAGTCTGTGGATAAGTCTGTGAAAAAGCCTTGGACAGACTGCTGCAAGCGGCGGACTTGAAAGCGTTGCGCCATTACACTCCGAGATGACCAGGACCCCTGTACGCTGAAAGGGTTCCGCCCGGTCGTCCAGTTGCCCCCAATCGGTGGGGAAAGCCTTGTGGATAACATGCGCATAGGTGCCGCGGGAGCCTCTGTCATGGGGGTTTGGCGAAACTGTACAAAAAATGACCAGACGCTCGTGCGGCTTGCTCAGCTCGTCAGCGGAGGGCATGCTGCAAGCCCTGTCGACGATTCATCCACAGCGAGGAACACTGCATGACGTCCACCGTATTCATCACTGGCGCGACATCCGGGTTTGGTGAAGCCACCGCACGGCGTTTCGCCGATGCAGGCTGGAAGCTGGTGCTTACCGGCCGACGCAAGGAGCGTCTGGACGCCCTCTGTGCGGAACTGTCGGCAAAGACCGAAGTGCACGGCCTGGTACTCGATGTGCGCGACCGTCAAGCCGTGGAAGCAGCGATCGCCAGCCTCCCGCCGACGTTCGACAAGCTGCAGGCGCTGGTCAACAACGCAGGCCTTGCCTTGGGCGTGGAGGCGGCGCAGAACTGTAGCCTCGACGACTGGGAAACCATGGTCGATACCAACATCAAGGGGCTGATCTACACCACCCGGCTGTTGCTGCCGCGCCTGATCGCTCACGGACGTGGCGCCTCGATCCTCAACGTAGGTTCCGTGGCAGGCAACTACCCGTATCCGGGCAGTAACGTGTATGGCGGCACCAAGGCCTTCGTCGGTCAATTCTCGTTGAGTCTGCGCTGCGACCTGCGTGGCACTGGTGTGCGGGTGAGCAACATCGAGCCGGGGCTGTGCGAAAGCGAGTTTTCGCTGGTGCGCTTCGGCGGTGATCAGGCCAAGTACGACGCCACCTATGCTGGCGCCGAACCGATCCAGCCGCAGGACATCGCCGAGACCATTTTCTGGATCCTCAACCAGCCTGCACACATCAACATCAACAGCCTCGAGTTGATGCCCGTGAGCCAGGATTGGGCAGGGTTCTCGATCGATCGCTCGAAGGGCTGATCACGCAGCTCCGGACAGCCCCTCGAGACAGGTCGCCAGGTGATAGGGCGTGGTCGAAGGCATGTCGTGCCGACTGACCGCCCCCTCACCATCGCGGCACTCATGCCAGCCTGCCTCGTGCAAGAAGCGAGTTTGCAAAGCCTGTAGCTGCCTGCGCAGGGTCGCCTCGTTGCCAGGGCGCAGCGCCAGCGCCCGCAGGTACTCTGCCTGGGCCCAGATGCGCTGGGTCGCATCGAGCACATTGCCTTGTGCATCGAGCATCGCCAGCACCGCCGAATCCTTGACCCCGCATTGCTCGGCAAAGGTGAAGGCGCGGCCGATGGAGCTGTGCAGGGCAGTGCCGCGCAGCAGGGGCGAGGTGTCCAACAGATAGAACCATTCGAACTGGTGGCCAGGCTCGAACCAGTTATCCACAGCACCGCGAGGCTTCTCGAGCATCAGGCCGTGCTGCGGTTCAATGAAATGCGCCTGCAAGGCTTCGCACAACTGCAACAACGCCTGGCGTACCGCTGCATCGTCGCGCACAGCGAGCACCTGCAGAAAGGCCTCGGCCAGATGCATTTGCGGGTTCTGCAGTGGGCCGCTGGCGAGATCGCCCCAGTCCTCGGCAAGGCTGGCCTCGTACAGACCATCGTCGCGGGCGAACTGCTCGGCGATCACTTCGAGGGCCGCATTGAGTGTGGATTCCACCAGGCTGTCACCGCTCTTGCCCCAATAGTGCGCGCAGGCGAAGACGATGAAAGCGTGGGTATAGAGGTCCTTGCGCCGATCCAGCGGTTTGCCGGCGGCATCGATGCTGTAGAACCAGCCACCGTGCTCGGCGTCGTGGAAGTGCTTTTGCAGCGATCGGAACAGTGCGGCTGCCCGCTGAGCTGCCCCCGGCTGCTCGATGCGGCTGCTGAACAGGTACAGCTGGCGAGCGCAGGCCATTGCCCGGTAGCGTTGCACCGGGAGCGGCCGGTGTTCGGCATCCAACGCCTCGTAGGGCAGGGCCATTTCGGCGTTCCAGCCTGGGCCTTGCCACAGCGGCACGATGCGTTGGGCAAAGTGTTGGTTGAAGCGGGCCAGTTCGGGCAGGGCGGGGCGGGGGTCGGACATGAAGGCGCTCGTCGCAATCGGGCAGGGCGCCATGGTAGCAGAACTGCGATGGTGGGTTGTCTGTGCGGGTCCCTTCGCGGGCAAACCGGCGAAGGGGCCCACACAGACAACCCATCAACCGGGGCTGCCCAGCCCTTGCCAATACCGCGCCCCGACGAAAATGAAGCGCAGCTGTTGGGTGATTTTTTCCTGGGCGCTCAGGGCCTGTGGATAACCCGGCTCAGGGCTGTCGATCAACTCGGGCAACGTGGCGAACACGGTCTTCACCACCAGGTCCGCCATCACTGCCAGGGCTGCGTCGTCCAGGTGCTGCCAGCGCTGCATCCGCGCAAGATCGGTGGCCAGGTCATCGCTGATGCCCTGGCGCAGACGGGCGATGGCCTGGCGGACAACCTGGGAGCCGCCGTACTGCTCGCGGGCCAGGAACAGGAACTGGGCGCGGTGGGCGGCCACCACATCGAGAAAGATCCGCACGGAGGCATCGGTGATGCCACCGAGTTCGAACTCGTTGTGTCGGACCAGGCGGATAGTATGGCGAAAAGTGGCGTCGACCTCGGCGACCAAGGCCAGTCCCAAGGCATCCATGTCGGAAAAGTGTCGGTAGAAACCGGTAGGCACGATCCCCGCGGCCTTGGCCACTTCGCGCAAGCTGATGCTGCCGAAACCGCGGCCGCTCTCCATCAGCAGGCAGGCGGCATCGAGCAGGGCCTGGCGGGTCTGTAGCTTCTGTTCGGCACGCGGCAGCATGGGGCACGCTTCTGTGGCGGTTGAGGCCGGCACTCTAGTTAAAAAAACGAAGCCCGGTCAATGGACCGGGCTGGGAGGGGAGCAGGCACGATTGGGTGGATTGTTCTTATCGGCCATGATGATCAGCTCATGTGGCTGAGTTCGACCAGGCGATCGGAACCTCCCTCGGCCACGCGGCTGCTGCGTTCGATCAGGCGATCGGAACCGCCTTCGGCTACGCGGCTGCTGCGTTCGATCAGGCGATCAGAACCGCCTTCGGCCACGCGGCTGCTGCGTTCGATCAGGCGATCAGAACCGCCTTCGGCCACGCGGCTGCTGCGTTCGATCAGGCGATCGGAACCGCCTTCGGCCACGCGGCTGCTGCGTTCGATCAGGCGATCGGAACCGCCTTCAGCCACGGTTTTCAGCGGTTGGGCCACGCTTGCAGAAGGAGAACGCGCTTCGGAGGTGAGTGCCTGGTCGTCAGCCGGCATGGCGAATGCGTTGGCAGCAAGGATGGACAGGGTGAGCGTAAGAAGTTGGCGTTTCATGTCTGATTGCTCCTCTGGGGGGGGCGGGAAAGTGGGTACGGAGCCAATGCTACGCTTGGCCCGGCCAGAGAAAAGTTCATCCGCATAATGGTAACAATCGACGTGATTGATAGCCTGGCTAAAGCGCTCTGGAACAGGCGTTACAAGTGGGTAGTGGCTTTCTGCTAGCAAGCGTTTTCCAGCAGGAAACTGAGCGGCAGGACAAAAAACAGCGGCTATCATGGCGCTCCGATAAAACCCTCAGGGCTTTCATCAGTCCGATTTAGCAAGGCCATCACGGCCAGCGTTTCACCGTTTCGTGCCGTGTCCAAAAGGAGAACCACGCAATGACGCGCCCCGCCAGAATCCTCGTCTGGACCCTCACCAGCCTGCTTACGCTAGTGGCCATCCTGGTGGTGGTGATCGCCACGTTCGACTGGAACCGCGTCAAACCGATGTTGAACGACAAGGTCTCCGAGGCCCTTCACCGGCCTTTCGCGATCAACGGCAACCTCGCCGTGAAATGGCGCACCGAGCCTGAGGAAGGCGGCTGGCGCGCATGGGTGCCATGGCCGCACTTCATCGCCGAAGACATCACCTTGGGCAATCCCGACTGGCTCAAGGAGCCGCAGATGGCTGGCCTGGAGCGCGTCGAATTCCGTTTGGCGCCGCTGCCCCTGGTGTTCCAGCAGATCGTCATTCCGCGTATCGACCTGACCAAGCCCAGTGCCAGCCTGACCCGTCTGGCCGATGGCCGGGCCAACTGGACCTTCGATTTCGGGCCAAAGGATGAACACGAGGAACCGTCCAAGTGGGTGCTGGACATCGGTGCCATTGGCTTCGACCAGGGCAATGTCAGCTTCGACGACCAGACCCTGAAAACCCGTATGAAGGTGCAGATAGACCCGCTCGGCAAGCCGATCCCGTTCAGCGAGATCGTCGGCAAGGCCGATGCCGAGAAGGCCGGCGGCGCCCAGGACTATGCGTTCGGGCTCAAGGTCGAGGGTCGCTACAAGAACCAGCCAGTATCCGGTACCGGCAAGATCGGCGGCCTGTTGGCACTGCAGGATGCCCAGCAGCCGTTCCCGCTGCAGGCCGACGTGCGCATCGCCGACACCCATGTGGTGCTGGCCGGTACTCTGACCGATCCGCGCAACCTTGGCGCATTGGACCTGCGTCTGCGTCTGTCGGGCGCGAGCCTGGGCAATCTCTACCCGCTGACCGGCGTGACCCTGCCGGACACCCCGGCCTATTCCACCGACGGCCATCTGCGCGCCAACCTGCACGCCGCTCAAGGGGCCACCTTCGACTACCAGGGCTTCAACGGCAAGATAGGCGACAGTGACATTCATGGAGACCTGTCTTTCGTCGCGAGCCAGCCGCGCCCCAAGCTGTCGGGGAATCTGGTTTCCAACCAGTTGCTGTTCAAGGACCTGGCCCCACTGATCGGGGCCGATTCCAACGCCGAGCAGAAAGCCCGCGGCGGCGCCAGCAAGCAGCCGGCCGACAAGGTGCTGCCGGTAGAGGAGTTCCGCACTGAGCGCTGGCGCGCCATGGACGCCGACGTCACCTTCGCTGGCAAGCGCATCGTGCACAGCGAGAAGCTGCCATTCAACGACCTGGCAGCTCATGTGATCCTCGAAGATGGGCTGCTGCGCCTGCAGCCGCTGCGGTTTGGCGTGGCCGGGGGCAACCTGTCCTCGGTTATCCGCCTCGATGGCCGCAGCGTGCCACTGCAAGGCCATGCCAGGCTCACCGCGCGCGGGTTCAAGCTCAAGGAACTGTTTCCCACGTTCGCGCCCATGCAGACCAGCTTCGGTCAACTGAACGGTGACGCCGACGTCCGTGGCCGCGGTAACTCGGTGGCGGCGCTGCTGGGGACGGCCAATGGCGATCTGCGCCTGTTGATCAACGATGGCGCCATCAGCCGCAGCCTGATGGAAATCGCCGGGCTCAACGTGGGCAATTACGTGATCGGCAAGCTGTTCGGCGATGAAGAGGTGAAGATCAACTGTGCGGCGGCGGACGTAGGTATCAAAGATGGCCTAGCCACCACCCGGCTGTTCATCTTCGACACCGAGAACGCGATCATCCACATCAACGGCACCGCCAATTTTACCAGCGAACAGCTGGACCTGAAGATCACGCCCGAGTCCAAAGGCCTGCGCCTGTTCTCGCTGCGCTCGCCGTTGTACGTGCGCGGGTCGTTCGCCAAGCCAAGTGCGGGGGTGCAGGCTGTGCCGCTGGCGCTGCGTGGCGCGGGCATGGTCGCTCTGGGGGTGGCGGTGGGGCCGGCAGCCGGGTTGCTGGCACTGATCGCGCCCAGCAGTGGTGATGAGCCCAACCAATGCACACCGTTGCTCGAACAGATGAAAGCCGGCAAGGCGCCGGCTGCGGTGAAGGGTAAGAAATAGCAAGGGATTGCGGAGGGTGCGCTTGGCTTGAGGGGTGTAGGGCGGCGGATATCGAGCGCCGCCCGCGCGGCGCTCGCTATCAGGGCCGCTGCGAATGCCCCGACGAGCACTCGCAGCCCCCTCAATCACAGCCCCTGCAGCAAGTCCGACATGTCGTCGGCGTGCTCTTCTTCCTGAGCCAGGATGTCCTCGAAGATGCGCCGTGTGGTCGGATCCTTGTCGCCGATGTACTGGATGATCTCGCGGTAGCTGTCGATGGCGATACGCTCGGCCACCAAGTCTTCCAGCACCATTTCCTTGAGCGTGCTGCCTGCCACGTACTGGGCATGGGCGTTCTTGCTCAGATTATCCGGGTTGAAGTCCGGCTCGCCACCGAGCTGTACGATGCGTTCGGCCAATTTATCGGCATGCTCGCTTTCCTGGTTGGCGTGTTCTAGGAATTCCGCAGCCGCCACGCTGGCCTTGATACCGCTGGCCATGAAGTAGTGACGTTTGTAGCGCAGGACGCAGACCAGCTCGGTGGCTAGGGATTCGTTGAGCAAGGTGATGATGCGCTCGCGGTCGGCGTGATAACCCTCGGTCACGGCGCCATTTTCCACGTGCTGGCGAGCACGCTGGCGCAGGGTTTGCACATCGGTCAGTTCAGTGGCGTTCATGTTCATCTCCGAAAGAATCAGGGTGGTCATGGGGAGTCTCGAGACTTATGCGCCGTGGGCGGCGTCGCTGTCTTCTTGGCGTTGTTTGCAGGTCTTGAAGCCCTTGGCATCGACATGCCCGGTGGCGTCGAAGCGCACGTAGTAGGGCTGCTGATGGCCGTCGCGGTTGAGGATGTAGTCATTGCAGGTGCCGCCGTGGGGGAGGTCGGTAGCACTGGACGGGCTGCCACCGATGGCGATGACCTTTTGCATGGTCATACCGTTCTCCACTTGCTTGACCAGCGGCTCATCACGGTAGGTGACATAGTCCACCGGGTTTTCCGGGCGGCTGCCGCAGGCGGCCAGGGTGGCGCTAGCCAGAAGGACTGCCAGGGTCTGCTTGTACATGGTCCCGCTCCTTGCTCAAGGGTCTGTTCAGGTTTGGAACCTCAGGCAGCGCCGGGAGTTCGATTGCGATAGCCATTGGCCGCACGCTAAGGTGGTAGCTGCGTCCATCGGAAGGGGCAGGTGAATGAGTCAGGAACTGGCTACGCGATACCCGTTGGTCCTGGTACCAGGCATGCTCGGTTTCGTACGCGTGCTGCTCTACCCCTACTGGTTCGGGATCGTGCCGGCGCTACGCAAGGGCGGGGCGCAGGTGTTCCCCGTGCAGGTGTCGCCGCTGCATTCCAACGAGGTGCGGGGTGAGCAGTTGCTGGCGATCATCGAAGACATCTGCCAGCGCACGGGTGCCGACAAGGTCAATCTGATCGGTCATAGCCAGGGCGCGCTCAATGCCCGCTACGCCGCCGCCAAGCGCCCCTGGCGGGTAGCTTCGGTGACCTCGGTGGCCGGGCCCAACCATGGTTCGGAACTGGCCGACCACCTGTCGCGCAGGGCGCCAGGCGACTCGCCCCAAGGGCGCTTGCTCAAGGCCGCACTGCACGCCTGGGCGCGTCTGCAGATGTGGCTGGAGACCGGCTGGCGCCGCGAGCCGTTACCCCTTGATGTGCACGCCTCGCACCAGTCCCTTACCAGTGCCGGGGTGGCGTTGTTCAACCAGGCTTATCCACAGGGGCTGCCCGATACCTGGGGCGGCAACGGGCCGGCCGAGGTGAACGGGGTGCGCTACTACTCCTGGTCCGGCACTGTACAGAAAGGTCGCACCGACCAGGGGCGCAACCGTTTCGATGGCAGCAGTTATTTCTGCAGGTTGTTCGCCCGCAGCTTCGTCAAGGAAAAGGGCCAGTGCGACGGCATGGTCGGGCGCTTCAGCTCCCATCTGGGCCAGGTGATTGGCGACGACTATCCGCTCGATCACCTGGACATCGTCAATCAGTCGCTCGGCGCAGTGGGCAAGGGGGCCGAGCCGCTGCGCCTGTTCACCGAACATGCCGCCCGGCTCAAGGCTGCGGGACTCTAGTGGGAAATCCTTGTCTACACTCACGCTCAGCTCCGCACACCGGGCGCGGAGAAAAGGAGACCGCTCCATGAAAATGTTGCACGTACCTTTGCTGGTGTTGGGGATGCTGATCGGTGCGCAGGGATTTGCCGCCACCGCGCAACAGGAAAAGATGAAAACCTGCAATGCCGAGGCCACCGAGCAGACGCTCAAAGGTGATGAGCGCAAGGCGTTCATGAGCAAATGCCTGAAGACCACCCAGCAGGAAAAGATGAAAATCTGCAATGCCAAAGCCACCGAGCAGACGCTCAAAGGCGACGAGCGCAAGGCGTTCATGAGCGACTGCCTGAAGAAGAAGTGAGTTGCGCCTATGCCTACACCGCCAAGGCTGGCAGACTGCGGGTCTGTCCTGTTGTCTGCCGCTGAGGCTGTATGACCTTTACCCCCCGCCAGATCACCCTGGCCAGCTGGATCATCGTGTTCGCCGGCCTGCTCCTGGCCCTACCCCTGAAATTGCTGCCCAGTCTTCTGGCCGGGTTGCTGGTGTTCGAGCTGGTGAACATGCTCACCCCGCGTTTGCAGCCGTTGATCGCCGGTCAGCGCGCCCGCTGGCTGGCGGTGGCCCTGCTCGGCACCCTGGTAGTCACGACCCTCACCTTGCTGATCGCCGGCGCATTCAGCTTTCTGCTGCATGAAGCAGAGAACCCTGGCGCCTCGCTGGACAAGTTCATGGCCCTGGTCGAGCGTGCCCGCGGCCAGTTGCCGCCGTTCATCGAGGGTTACCTGCCGGCCAGTGCTGCCGAGTTCAAGGTCGCCATCGGCGACTGGTTGAAGAGTCACCTGGGGGAATTGCAACTGGTCGGCAAGGGCATGGCGCACATGTTCGTCACCTTGCTGATCGGCATGATCCTCGGCGCGATCGTTGCCTTGCAGCGGATTCCCGATATCTCACGGCGCAAGCCGCTGGCCGCGGCATTGTTCGAGCGCCTGAGCCTGTTGGTGCGGGCATTTCGCAACATCGTCTTCGCGCAGATCAAGATCTCGCTGCTGAACACTACCTTCACCGGTATCTTTCTGGCGGTGGTGCTGCCGCTGTTCGGTGTGCACCTGCCGTTGACCAAGACCTTGATCGTCCTGACGTTCCTGCTCGGCCTGCTGCCGGTGATCGGCAACCTGATGTCCAACACGCTGATCACCATCGTTGGCTTGTCGCTGTCGATCTGGGTGGCGGTGGCGGCGTTGGGGTACCTGATCGTCATCCACAAGGTCGAGTATTTCCTCAACGCGCGGATCGTTGGTGGGCAGATCAGTGCCAAGTCGTGGGAGCTGCTGCTGGCGATGCTGGTGTTCGAGGCGGCGTTCGGGCTCCCTGGGGTAGTGGCGGGGCCGGTGTATTACGCCTACCTGAAGAGTGAGTTGAAGCGGGCCGAGCTGGTCTGAGTCTGTCTGTACCGGCCCTTTCGCGGGCAAGCCCGCTCCTACACGGGTAGCACTGCCCTCGAAACCGGCGCAGATCCTGTAGGAGCGGGTTTACCCGCGAAGAGGCCAGTGCAGTCAGTCGCACACTATCAGGCCGCCCCGTACCGCTTGCGCGCTTCGATTGCCAAGCCGCTGCCGATGCTACCGAAGATGTTGCCTTCGACATGCCGGGCATTCGGCAGCATCGCCGCCACACTGTTGCGCAGCGCCGGGATCCCGCTGGAACCGCCGGTGAAGAACACCGTGTCGACCTGGGTTTCGCTCACGCCGGCCTTGGCCAGCAGCTCGCTCACGCTGCCGCGCACACGCTCCAGCAGCCCCTCGATGGCCTCCTCGAACAGTACCCGGGTCAGTTCTGCGGCCAGGGCCGGCTCGACCCTGCCCAAGTCGATGTTGCGGCTCGGTTGTTCGGTCAGCTCGATCTTGCTGGCTTCCACTTCCATCGCCAGCCAGTGTCCGGCGCGCTGTTCGATCAGTCTGAACAGGCGGTCGATGCCCTGGGTGTCCTCGATGTCGTAGCGCATGCTGCCCAGGGCCAGTTGCGACTTCTGCGAATAGAGGGCGTTGATCGTGTGCCAGGTCGCCAGATTCAGGTGATAGCTGGTGGGCATCAAAGCGCCGCTCTTCATCCGGCTGCCATAGCCGAACAGCGGCATCACGCCTTGCAGGCTGAGCTGTTTGTCGAAATCGGTACCGCCGATGTGCACGCCGCCGGTTGCGAGGATGTCGCTCTGGCGTTCGGCCACCTGATGACGCTCGGGCGACAGGCGAATCAGGGTAAAGTCCGAGGTACCACCGCCGATATCGACGATGAGCACCAGCTCTTCACGGCTGATGCCCGACTCGTAGTCGAACGCTGCGGCAATGGGCTCGTACTGGAACGATACGTCCTTGAAGCCGATCTTGCGTGCCACCTCGCCCAGGGTGTCCTCGGCCTCCTGGTCAGCGGCTGGGTCCTCGTCGACGAAGAACACCGGGCGGCCCAGTACGACCTGGTCGAAACTGCGCTGGGCAGCGGCCTCGGCGCGTTTTTTCAACTCGCCGATGAACATGCCCAGCAGGTCCTTGAACGGCAGGGCGCTGCCCAGCACGCTGGTGTCGTGCTTGATCAGCTTGGACCCGAGCAGGCTCTTGAGCGAGCGCATCAGGCGGCCTTCGTAGCCTTCCAGGTACTCGTGCAGGGCCAGCCGACCGTAGACCGGGCGACGTTCCTCGATGTTGAAGAAGACCACCGAAGGCAGGGTGATCTTGCCGTCTTCCAGGGCGATCAGCGACTCGGTGCCAGGGCGGTGCCAGCCGACCGTGGAGTTGGAGGTGCCGAAGTCGATGCCGAGGGCACGGGCCGGGGATACGTCAGACATGGGAAAAAGCTTCCGGAGGCAAAACGGCCGCGCAGTGTATGCCAGTTAGCTACAGAATCAAGACCGATCGTCTGCCCCAAGACCAAGCCAAGCGAACCTTGAAAGGCTATGCTTGGCCCTTATCTTCAGATGCAACATGCAAATTCACACGGGTGATCCGTAGATGGACTTCAAAGACTATTACAAGATACTTGGCGTAGAGCCCACGGCGGACGAGAAGGCGATCAAGGCCGCGTACCGCAAGCTGGCGCGCAAGTATCACCCCGACGTCAGCAAGGAGCGTGACGCCGAAGAGAAATTCAAGGAGGCCAACGAGGCCTACGAGGTGCTCGGCGATGCCGAGAAGCGTGCCGAATTCGACGAGATCCGTAAGTACGGCGGCCAGCACGGCCGGCCGTTCCAGGCGCCCCCTGGCTGGGAAAGCCGCGGCGGCGCTGGCGGCGGTTTCGAGGGCGGCGACTTTTCCGATTTCTTCAGCTCGATCTTCGGCGCACGTGGCGGCAATCCGTTCGGCGGTGGGCGTGGTCAACAACGCAGTGCCGGCAGGCGAGGGCAGGACGTGGAACTGGAACTGGCGATTTTCCTCGAGGAAACCCTCAGCAAGGAATCCAAGCAGATCAGTTTCCAGGTACCGCAGACCAACGCTGCCGGTCAGCGCACTGGATTCACCACCAAGACCCTGAACGTGAAGATTCCAGCCGGGGTCACCGATGGCGAGCGCATTCGTCTCAAGGGCCAGGGTGCCCCAGGCGTCGGCGGTGGAGCCAATGGCGACCTGTTCCTGACCGTTCGCATGGCACCGCACCCGCTGTTCGACGTCGAAGGTCATGACCTGATCATCACCGTGCCGCTGGCACCATGGGAGGCCGCGCTGGGCACCAAGGTGGCCGTGCCGACCCTGACCGGCAAGATCAACCTGACCATCCGCCCCGACAGCCAGAGCGGTCAGCGCCTGCGGGTGCCGGGCATGGGTCTGGCCAACAAGAAAGGCGAGCGTGGCAACCTCTACGCGCAGCTGAAGGTGGTGATGCCGCCGACTTCCGACGAGTCTGTCCGCGAACTGTGGACCAAGCTTTCCGAGAAGGCGGCGTTCGATCCGAGGACACAATGGAGTAAATGATCATGAGCAGCACCCTGATCGTTCAACTGGATATGCGTACCCTTTGTCAGGAAGCCGATATCACGGCTGACTATGTGATCGAGATCGTCGAGCACGGGATCGTCGAACCGTTGGGGCGAACGCCGGAAGACTGGCTGTTCGATGATCAGGCGCCGCTCGTGGCCAAGCGCGCGGCGAAGCTGCACCAGGAGCTTGAACTCGAATGGGAAGGCGTGGCGCTGGCGCTGGAGCTGCTGCAGGAAGTGCAGCAGCTGCGGAGCGAGAACAGCATGTTGCGCCAGCGCCTGGGGCGGTTTACCCAGATGTGAATTTGATTGCCTGCACCGGCCTCTTCGCGGGACAAGCCCGCTCCCACAAGCACCCCACTGAATCTGAAAATGGTGGGGTACCTGTGGGAGCGGGCTTGTCCCGCGAAGAGGCCGGTACAGGCAGTGCAGAATTCAAGCGGGCTCAGCCCCTGGGTTCAACAGCAACTGCATGAAGGTCAAATCCAGCCAGCGCCCGAACTTCACCCCTACCTGCGGCATCTGCCCGGTGACCACGAACCCCAGCCGTTCATGCAGGCGCACCGACGCCGCATTGCCGCTTTCGATGGCCGCCACCATCACATGCTTGCCGCAACCCCGTGCCCGCTCGATCAATGCCGCCATCAACCGAGGCCCCAGCCCCCTGCCGCGCTGATCGTCGCGCACATAGACCGAATGTTCGACCGTCAGGCGGAATCCTTCGAATGGTCGCCAGTCGCCGAACGAGGCATAGCCCAGCACGCCGCTGTCATCCACCGCCACCAGGATCGGATAGCCCTGTTCGGCGCGGGCGGCGAACCATGCCTGGCGGTTGGCCAGGTCCACCGGGGTCTCGTTCCAGATCGCGGTGGTATTGCGCACTGCGTCGTTGTAGATGTCGAGGATGCCCGGCACGTCGGTGGGCAGGGCGTCGCGGATGTCGTGGCTCATTGCAGCGTCTCACAAGGTCGATGCGCGCAGATTAAATGGTTACCAGCCCGCGCACACCTTCGGCTTGCATGTTTTCACCGCGCCCGCGTTGGACGATCTCCCCGCGCGCCATGACCAGGTACTGGTCGGCCAGCTCCTCGGCAAAGTCGTAGAACTGCTCGACCAGCAGAATCGCCATGTCGCCACGCTCGGCCAGTCGGCGGATCACCGCGCCGATCTCCTTGATTACCGAGGGCTGGATGCCTTCGGTCGGTTCGTCGAGGATCAGCAGCCGGGGGCGGCTGGCCAGGGCGCGGCCAATGGCCAGTTGTTGTTGCTGGCCGCCGGACAGGTCGCCGCCACGACGCTGTTTCATCTGTTCCAGTACCGGGAACAGCTCGTAGATGAAGGCCGGGACTTCACGGGCCTCGCGGGCGCTGAAGCGTGACAGGCCCATCAGCAGGTTCTCCTCGACGGTCAGCCGCGCAAAGATCTCGCGGCCCTGGGGTACGTAGGCGATGCCGGCATGGACCCGCTGTTGTGGCTTGAGCGTGGTGATCGGCTTGCCTTCCCATTCGACGCTGCCCTCGCGGGCCGCTACCAGGCCCATCAGGCAGCGCAGCAGGGTGGTCTTGCCGACGCCGTTGCGCCCGAGCAGGCAGGTGACTTCGCCGACCTTGGCCTCGAAGGACAGGCCGCGCAGGATGTGGCTGCCGCCGTAGTATTGGTGCAGGCTGTCGATTTTCAGCATGTTTTGTCCTTGGTATTGATCAGCGGCCCAGGTAAACCTCGACCACCCGTTCATCGGCCTGTACCTGCTCCAGCGAGCCCTCCGCCAGTACACTGCCCTGGTGCAAGACAGTGACGTGGTCGGCGATGCTGCCGACGAAGCCCATGTCGTGCTCCACCACCATCAGCGAATGGCTGCCGGCCAGGCCTTTGAACAGTTCGGCGGTGAATTCAGTCTCGGCATCGGTCATGCCTGCCACCGGCTCATCGAGCAGCAGCAGCCGCGGCTCCTGGACCAGCAGCATGCCGATTTCGAGGAATTGCTTCTGCCCGTGGGAAAGCAGGCCCGCCTGGCGCTGGGCCAGGGGCAGCAGGCGCAGGGTGGTCAATACCTCTTCGATGCGAGTCTGCTGCTCACCGCTCAAGCGCGCGGCCAGGCTTGCCCATACCGACTTGTCGGCCTTGAGTGCCAGCTCCAGGTTCTCGAACACCGTCAGCGCCTCGAACACCGTGGGCTTCTGGAACTTGCGACCGATGCCGGCCTGGGCGATCTGGTATTCGCTCATGCGGGTCAGGTCGAGGGTGTCGCCGAAATATGCGCTGCCGGTGTCGGGGCGGGTCTTGCCGGTGATCACGTCCATCATCGTGGTCTTGCCGGCACCGTTGGGGCCGATGATGCAACGCAACTCGCCCACGCCGATGTAGAGGTTGAGGGCATTGAGTGCCTTGAAACCGTCGAAACTGACGCTGATGTCCTCAAGGCTCAGCACCGTGCCATGCCGGGTGTCCAGGCCGGCTTTGCGGGCATGGCCGAGGCCGATGGCCTCGCGGCCGCTGCCCAGTTGGTCGAAGACCGGTTCGAGCATGAATTCCGGGTGTACCGGGGGCAGGCCTTTCATGACTGGCTCCTTTTCTTCAGCAAGCCGACGACGCCCTTGGGCAGGTACAGCGTGACGAGGATGAACAGCGCGCCGAGGAAGAACAGCCAGAACTCCGGGAACGCCACGGTGAACCAGCTCTTCATGCCATTGACCAGGCCGGCGCCGAGCAGTGGACCGATCAGCGTGCCACGACCGCCGAGGGCGACCCATACCGCGGCCTCGATGGAGTTGGTCGGCGACATCTCGCTGGGGTTGATGATGCCCACCTGGGGTACGTACAACGCACCGGCCAGGCCGCACAACACAGCGCTCAGCACCCACACCAGCAGCTTGAAGCCACGGGGATCGTAGCCGCAGAACATCAATCGGTTCTCGGCATCGCGCACGGCGGTGAGCAGGCGCCCGAATTTACTGGTGGTCAGTCTCCAGCACAGGTACAGGCTGGCCAGCAGCAGGCCGACAGTGAGCGTGAACAGCACCGCCCGGGTTCCTGGGGCGGCGATGTCGAAGCCGAGGATGCTGCGAAAGCTGGTAAAGCCGTTGTTGCCGCCGAATCCGGTCTCGTTGCGGAAGAACAGCAGCATGCCGGCGAAGGTCAGGGCCTGGGTCATGATCGAGAAGTACACGCCCTTGATCCGCGAACGGAAGGCGAACCAGCCGAACACCAGGGCCAGCAGTCCTGGGGCGAGCACCGCCAGGCACAGAGCCCAGGCGAAGTGCTGGGTGCCGGCCCAGTACCAGGGCAGTTCGGTCCACGACAGAAAGGTCATGAAGCCTGGCAGCCCATCGCCTGCGGCCTGACGCATCAGGTACATGCCCATGGCATAGCCACCCAGGGCGAAGAACAGGCCATGGCCGAGCGAGAGCAAGCCGGCATAGCCCCATACCAGGTCCAGGGCTAGGGCCACGATGGCGTAGCAGAGCACCTTGCCAACCAGAGTCAGGGTGTAAGCCGAGATCTGCAGGGCATGGTCGGCCGGCAGCAGCGACAGCAGCGGCAGGGCCAACAGCAGCAGGACGACGACGGTGCCGATGGCCAGCGACAGGCGCGGTCCGGCTTTTTGCGCAGCGGTGACAAGCAGAGGCTGGTTCATCAGTCGATTACCCGTCCCTTGAGGGCGAACAGGCCTTGCGGACGCTTCTGGATGAACAGAATGATCAACGCAAGGATGAGGATCTTGCCAAGCACCGCACCGATCTGCGGCTCCAGCAGCTTGTTGGCTATCCCGAGGCCGAATGCCGCCCACAGGCTGCCGGCCAGTTGCCCGACACCGCCGAGCACCACCACCAGGAACGAGTCGATGATGTAGCTCTGGCCCAGGTCCGGACCGACGTTGCCGACCTGGCTCAAAGCCACCCCGCCCAGCCCGGCGATGCCTGAGCCGAGGCCGAAGGCGAGCATGTCGACGCGGCCGGTGGACACTCCGCAGCAGGCGGCCATGTTGCGGTTCTGGGTGACGGCGCGCACGTTCAGGCCCAAACGGGTGCGGTTGAGCAGCAGCCAGGTAAGCAGCACCACGGCCAGGGCGAAGCCGATGATCACCAGGCGGTTGTACGGCAGCACCAGGTTGGGCAGCAGCTGGATGCCACCGGACAACCAGGTTGGGTTGCTGACCTCGACATTCTGAGCGCCGAACAGCAGACGGATGGCCTGGATGAGGATCAGGCTGATGCCCCAGGTTGCCAGCAGCGTTTCCAGTGGACGGCCATAGAGGTGGCGGATGATCGTGCGCTCCAGCGCCATGCCGACCCCGGCGCTGACGGCGAAGGCCACCGGCAGCGCAATCAATGGGTAGAACTCGATCGCGCCGGGGGCGTAGCGCTGTACCAGCACCTGAACCATGTAGGTGCTGTAGGCCCCGAGCATCAACATCTCGCCATGGGCCATGTTGATGACCCCGAGCAGGCCGAAGGTAATGGCCAGCCCCAGTGCCGCCAGCAGCAGGATCGAGCCCAGCGACAGGCCGCTGAAGGCTTGGCCGAGCAACTCGCCGAACAGCAGCTTGCGTTTGACCTGGGCAAGGCTGGTTTCGGCGGCGTTGCGCACATTGGCATCGGTCTCGGCGCCGTCCTGCAGCAACGCTTCGAGGCGGGTGCGCGCCAGTGGGTCACCGGTTTCGCCGAGCAGGCGAACGGCGGCCAGACGTACCGAGGGCTCGCTGGCACCCAGTTGCAGATTGGCCAGGGCCAGACTGAGGGCGGCCTGCACGGCAGGGTCGGTTTCAATGGCGAAGCGCCGATCGAGGTAGGCCATCTGCGCCGGCTTTGCGCTTTTCTGCAGTTGCTGAGCCGCGGCCAGGCGCACGGTGTTGTCATCGCTGAGCAGTTGGTGGCTGGCCAGGGCGTTGTCGATCAGACCACGCAAGCGGTTGTTCAGTCGCACCTTGCGGCTGTCGTCGGCGGCGATGCGGCCCTGGCGCAGGTTTTCCAGCAGCACCAGGCGTCCGGCATCGGGTTGCGCCGCCCAGCCTTCGAGCAGGCGGGCTTGCTCGGTGGGCTTGGCGGTGAGGAAGAATTCGCCCTCGCTGGCCTGGGTTGCCAGGGGCAGCAGGAGCAGGAGGGTGAGCAGGAATCTGAGCATGCGAGCAATCCTGGAAATCGGCAGTGGATTCTTCGGGGGACAAGCCCGCTCCCACAGTTGACCGGTGTACTGGTGGGAGCGGGCTTGTCCCGCGAATGGGCTGCAAGGCAGCCCCGTGCACTCAGTTGGCTTTCACCGCGTAGTCAGGCCGCTTGTCGTTGCCTGGAATGAACGGGCTCCAGGGTTGGGCCCGCAGCGGTTGCTCGATCTCCCAGACGACGCTGAACTGCCCGTCGTCCTGGATCTCGCCGATCATCACCGGCTTGTGCAGGTGGTGGTTGGTCTTGTCCATGGTCAGGGTGAAGCCGGACGGTGCCTTGAAGGTTTGGCCGGCGAGGGCCTCGCGGACCTTGTCGACATCGGTGGACTTGGCCTTCTCCACCGCTTGTGCCCACATGTGGATGCCGACGTAGGTGGCTTCCATCGGATCGTTGGTCACGGCCTTGTCGGCGCCCGGCAGGTTCTTGGCCTTGGCATAGGCCTTCCAATCGGCGACGAACTGCTGGTTGACCGGGTTGTCGACCGATTCGAAGTAGTTCCACGCGGCCAGGTGGCCGACCAGCGGCTTGGTGTCGATGCCGCGCAGTTCTTCCTCGCCTACCGAGAACGCCACCACCGGCACATCGGTGGCTTTCAGGCCCTGGTTGGCCAGTTCCTTGTAGAACGGTACGTTGGAGTCGCCGTTGACGGTGGAGATCACCGCGGTCTTGCCGCCGGCGGAGAACTTCTTGATGTTGGCGACGATGGTCTGGTAATCGCTGTGGCCAAACGGGGTGTACACCTCCTCGATGTCCTTGTCGGCCACGCCTTTGCTGTGCAGGAAGGCACGCAGGATCTTGTTGGTGGTGCGTGGATAGACGTAGTCGGTGCCCAGCAGGAAGAAGCGCTTGGCGCCGCCGCCGTCTTCGCTCATCAGGTATTCCACTGCCGGGATTGCCTGCTGGTTCGGTGCGGCGCCGGTGTAGAAGACATTGGGCGACATCTCCTCACCCTCGTACTGCACTGGGTAGAACAACAGCCCGTTGAGTTCTTCGAATACTGGCAGCACCGATTTGCGCGACACCGAGGTCCAGCAGCCGAACACCACCGCGACCTTGTCCTGAGTCAGCAACTGACGGCTCTTCTCGGCGAACAGCGGCCAGTTCGATGCAGGGTCCACCACGACGGGTTCAAGCAGTTTGCCGTTGACACCGCCTTTGGCGTTGATCTGCTCGATGGTCATCAGCGCCATGTCCTTGAGCGACGTCTCGGAAATCGCCATGGTCCCCGACAGCGAATGCAGGATGCCGACCTTGATGGTCTCGGCGGCCTGGATGCTCCAGCTCAGGCCCATCGCCGCGATCGATGCGCTGAGGGTAAAGGCCTTGATCAGACTGCGACGCTTCATGTGCTCTCTCCGATGAGTTCTTTTTTGGTGTTGGCCAAGCGGAGAGGGCCATTGCAAGGGGTGTGCCGGGTGGCAAAAGGGGCAGGATAGAGCGGTTGTGCGAGGTGTTGGGGCGTGACGGCGGTCCAGGTTGGTGCCTGGCATATTTGTGTGCACAGCATTGGGGCTGCAAAGCAGCCCCAAATTCAATCAGCCGTTACGCACAGCGGTGCGCGGATGGCGCTTGCTGCGGACGAACTGGTAAGTGACTGCCAGCAGCACGAACCAGATGGGGGTGACGATCAGGGCCGAACGGGTGTCGGCTTCCAGGCTCAGCAGCACCAGGATGAACGCGAAGAACGCCAGGCACACATAGCACATGAAGCGCCCGCCCGGCATCTTGTAGCTCGATGCCTGGTGCAGCGGTGCACGGTGCTTGCGGTAGCTGAGGTAGGACAGCAGGATCAGCGTCCAGACGAACATGAACAGCACCGCCGACACGGTGGTGACCAAGGTGAATGCTTCGACCACATCGGGTACCAGATAGATCAGCACGGCGCCCAGCAACAGGCAGGTGCACGAGAAGAACAGGCCGTTGGCCGGCACGGCGCGGCGCGAGAGTCGTTCGAATGCCCGGGGGGCATCGCCCTCCTGGGCCAGACCGTAGAGCATGCGGCTGGTGGAGAACACGCCGCTGTTGGCCGAAGAGGCCGCTGAGGTCAGCACCACGAAGTTGATGATGCTTGCCGCTGCCGGCAGCCCTGCCAGTACGAACAACTCGACGAACGGACTCTTGCCCGGTACCACGTCGCGCCATGGCGTCACCGCCATGATCGCGATCAAGGCCAACACGTAGAACACGATGATCCGCACCGGGATCGAGTTGATCGCCCGTGGCAGCGTGCGTTCCGGGTTTTTCGCCTCGGCGGCGGTGGTGCCCACCAACTCGATGCCGACGAAAGCGAACACCGCGATCTGGAAACCGGCGAAGAACCCCATCAGGCCGTTGGGGAACATGCCGCCGTCATTCCACAGGTTGGCCAACTGCGCGGTGCTGCCGTTGGGCGAGGTAAAGCCGGTGACCACCATGTACAGGCCGGTGGCGACCAGGCCGAGAATGGCGACGATCTTGATCAGGGCAAACCAGAACTCCAGTTCACCGAACATCTTCACCGTCACCAGGTTCAGCGACAGCAACAGGGCCACGCACGCCAGCGCCGGTATCCACTGGGGCAATTCGGGAAACCAGAACTGCGTGTAGGCAGCGATCGCCACCACATCGGCGATACCGGTGACGACCCAGCAGAACCAGTAGGTCCAGCCAGTGAAATAGCCTGCCCAGGGACCGAGCAGGTCGGCGGAGAAGTCGATGAACGACTTGTAATTGAGGTTCGATAGCAGCAGCTCGCCCATCGCGCGCATGACGAAGAACAGCATGAAGCCGATGATCATGTAGACGAACAGGATCGACGGCCCGGCCAGGCTGATGGTCTTGCCCGAGCCCATGAACAAACCGGTACCGATGGCGCCGCCAATGGCGATCAGCTGGATGTGGCGATTGGTCAGGTTGCGCTGCAGATGCTGGTCATCTGGCGCCGTGGGTGAAGTGTGCATCATTAAGCTGCATTCCCTTGAGATTCAGTCTTCTTGTGTGAAACAGCCGGCTAGGCTAACACGGGCGTCCCAATTCGGGGCGCGACAGATCGACTCGACTTTTGGGTAACAGTATTTCTCATGCGTGGGTCTATTCGCGGGTTCACCCGCGAATAGACCGGTGCAGGCGAAAACTCAGACGCTGACCAGCAGCCGACGGCGCCTCACCACTACGCTATCGACCACCCACATGACCACCATCGACACCCCCACCAGCGGGAACATCACGCCCAGTACCAGCATCACTCCGACGGCAGTCTTCCAGCGCGGCAGGTCATGACGTAGCGGCGGTACGCCTAAGCCACCCCGGGGCCTGCGCTTCCACCACATCACCAGCCCGCTCACCGAGCCCAGCAGGATCATCAGGCACACCAGCAGGATGAGTATCTGGTTCAGCGGACCGAACATCTTGCCCTCATGCAGCATCACGCCCAGCTCGGTCGCCCGTGCCACGGTGGGATAGTCCGCCCAGCGCACATCGGCCAGGACCTTTCCGGTGTACTGGTCGACATGCAAGGTGGCATCGTTACGCGGATCGTCGGCGAACACCGAAATGGTGAAAACACCTTCGGCGGTGGTCGGCACGGTGATGCTATAGCCTGGCTCGACGTGACGTGCGGTGGCGATGTCCTCGACCTGTTGCAGGGTGATCTGCGGGGCGGCCGGCAGGTCGGACATCATGTGGTGCCCGGCATGTTCGGCATGGGCACCGGACTGCGGCATCGGTGTATTCTCCAGTGCCCAGGGTACGGTCTGACGGTGGGCGCTGTTCAGTTCGCGCGCCTGCTGGTCCGACTTCGGCACGTCGTTCCACATCGCTGCCGGGAAGCGATTCCACAGGTCGGCGTACTGCTTGCCCCAGAGACCCGTCCAGGTCATGCCGCTGAGCAGCATCAACAGCAGCAGGGCCGAGCCCCAGAAGCCGCTGACCGCATGCAGGTCGCGCCACAGCACCCGGCCTCTGGCGCCAAGGCGCGGCCAGAGCACACCCTTGGCGTTGCGCCCGCGCGGCCACCACAGGTACAGGCCCGATACCACGAGCACGATGCCCCAGCCGGCTGCCAGCTCTACCAGGCGATCGCCGACTGTGCCGACCATCAGCTCGCCATGCAGCGCCCGGGCGATGGCCTGCAGGTTCTGCTTGCCGTCCTGCTCGCCGAGGATCTTGCCCCGGTAGGGGTCGACGAACACATTGAGCTCGCGGCCTGCCTCATGCACCACGAACTGCGCACTGCGTTCGCCATCGATCGGCGGCAGGTACTGGCCGACATGGCCTTGTGGATAAGCCTGACGCACCTCGGCGAGCAGCGTGTCGGCGCTCTGTCGGTGGTGCCCGGCTTCCACCACCATCAGGTCGCGGTACATCCACGGGTCAAGCTGGGGCTTGAACAGGTAGATGATCCCGGTGATCGCCAGCAGAATCATGAAGGGGGCGACGAACAGGCCGGCATAGAAATGCCAGCGCCAGGCCAGGTTGTAGAAAGATACGCGTGTTCCGCTCATGGGAACCTCCTGTTTGACCAGCTAAGGGGCGCGGCCACGGACGCGCCCGTCGTTGTTGTCAGAAGCTCAAATCGACCTTGGTCCAGAAGGTCCTGCCCGGCTCGTTCACCGGCTGTGGATCAGTGGCCGGGTAGCCGAACCCGGCATTCCCGGCCAGGTTCAGGTGCTCGGCGTAGGTCTTGTCGAACAGGTTGTCGACCCCTGCGCTGAGCTTGAGGTTGTTGTTGATCTTGTAGGCGCCGTTGAGCGAGAACACGCCGAACCCTGCGCTCTTGTCGTAGTCCTTGCCGACCACGTTGCCCTGGTTTTCGGCGATACGATTTTGCGCCGCCACCAACCGCCAGAGGGCACCTGCGCTCCAGGTGTCGCGGCTGTAGGTCAGGCCCAGTCGGCTTTCCAGCGGTGGCATCTGTGGCAGGGCCTTGCCGTCGCTGCTGTTCTTGCCCCAGGCATAGGCCAGCGTTGCATCGGCCTTCCATTGCTCGGTCAGCTTGTAGGCCGTGCCCAGTTCACCGCCCATGATGCGGGCGTCGATGTTCTGTGCTTGGGTGGTGCTCATGCCCATCATCCCGGTCCGGTAGTCGAACAGGATGTAGTCGCGGACCTGGCCGATGTAACCCGAGGCCCAGGCTTCCAGGCGCGCGTCGCGGTACTGGATGCCGAAGTCGAGCTGGGTGGTCTTCTCCGGCTTGATGCTGTCGAAGGCGTTGACCGAACCAGCAGGGCCCTGGTCCGGCGAGAACAGTTCCCAGTAATCGGGGAAGCGTTGGGCATGGCCAAGGCCGACGTAGGTCGTGGCTGGCAGGGCAGCCAGGTCATGCTCGTAGCGCACGAAGCCGCTGGGCAGGGTGTCGGCGCGGGTGTCCGCGTTGGTGGCGCTGTCGTCGCGGAAATCCCGCGCCGAGGCGCGGTCCAGGCGCAGGCCGGTGATCAACCGATCCTCGCCGGTGGCGTACCAGGTGAGTTCGCCGAAGGCACCGTAGTTGTGGAAGTCGGCGTCCTTGGTCCAGGGTTCGCTCTTGTAGGTATCGACGCCCATGGCACTGCGTGCGCGGTGCTCGTTGGTCTGCGCGTCGAGGCCAGCGATCAGTTGTACGTCGGCCCAACGCCAGGTGGCCTTGATGCGTCCGCCCAAGGTCCGGCGGTCCACGGCGGCGGCCATGGGGCCGGCCATCATGCCGGTGCCTGACGGCGTGCGCAGACTGTAGTTGTCCATCACATGGTCGGCGTAGTTGTAGTAGACCTGCGCCTCGACCTTGTCGAGCACCTCGCCCAGGTTGGACTTTTCGAAACGCAGGCCAAGGCTTTCGCGCTTGAACTGCGCGCCGTCCATACCGCGACCGGCGTAGCGCGCTTCGCCATCGCCCTTGCCTGCGGTGAGTTCGAGCAGGGTGTCCTGGTCGGGCGTCCAGCCGAGGGTGACGTCGCCGTTCCATTTGTCCCAGCGTGAGGGCACGGTGTCGCCGTGGCCGTCCTCGTAGTCGTCGGAGCGTGACTGATTGCCGACGAAGCGCGCGTACGCCTGGCTGTTACCGGCGGCGGCATCGAGCACCTTGTCGAAGCGGCCGTTGGAGCCGGCCAGGAGGCTGGCATTGACCCGGCTGCCAAGGCTGCCGAAGCGCTCCGGCTCGCGTTCGAAGAGGATGGTGCCGGCCGAGCCGCCGGGGCCCCAGATCACACTCTGCGGGCCTTTTATCACGGTCAGGCGGTCGTAGGTTTCCGGTGAAATGTAGGAAGTCGGTGCGTCCATGCGGTTGGGGCAGGCGCCGAGCATCATGCCGCCGTTGGTGAGAATGTTCAGGCGCGAGCCGAACATGCCGCGCAGGACCGGATCGCCATTGGTGCCTCCGGCACGGATGGCGGAGAAGCCCGGGATGGTCTTGAGGTAGTCAGCGCCATCGCTGGCCGGCACCGGTTGGCGCGGATCCTTGGGGTTGGTGACCACGGTCAGCGGCGAGCTTGGCGCCAGCGCGGTGATCACCGTCGGGCTCAGTTCGGACGGTGTCTGCTCATGGCCTTCATGGCCGGGCTCGGTAGCCAGGGCCAGAGGCGCGATCAGCGAGCCGCACAGCGCGGCGAAGGTCCCACGCAGGGACAGGACGAATACAGGGGTACAGCCGGACATAGTGATTCCAGTCGATCAGTCGTGGTGGTGCGCGGAGCCAGTGGGCTCCGTGCGGCAAGTGGAGGATTCAGACGACGATCGAAAGGGGCGGCGCGCGGCTGCGGGCGCCAGGGAACACGGCCTGCCGGGCATGGCCCTGGAGCGCTGGCGTGGGACGCAGGGCGCAGGGTTCGGTGCTACCCGCGCTGAGCGGGCTGAGGGTCTGGGGTAAGGCGGGGCAGTTGAACAGCAGGCTGCAATAACCGCACTTCTCCCACATCACATGCAACTGGCCATCGTTGCCGTGGCCATGATGGTGGTCCGCCGCGTGCTCGTGGGGCATGGCCATGCTCATCGGCATGCTCATGTCCATCGGCATGTTCATACCGGCGTGATGCTGCATCGGCATCGACTGGGAAACCAGCGGGCCGATGAAGATCATCCACATGGCGAACAGGCTCAGCCAGCTCCCCCTGGTGCGTGCGCGTTCAGGGCGAGTGGCGTGGCGTGAGCGCTGGCGTGGCAAGCTCATGGCTTATGCCTGTCAAAGGCTCAGTGGGCGTGCTCGTGCGCCGCTGGCTGGTCGCCAGGCGGCTGTTTTTGCACGGCGACCTCGACGGTGATATCGCCGGCCTTTTCGAAATGCAGGGTCAGCGGAAAGCGTTTGCCCTCGCTGAGCAGGCTGCGGTCCTTGGGTTGCAGGAGCATCACGTGGTAGGCGCTGGGGGCGAAGGTCAGGTCCTTGCCGGCAGGCACCGTCACGTCGGCGACCTGGCGCATCTGCATCGCGCCGCTGGCGGCCTGGGCATGTTCGTGCAACTGGACGTCGTCGCTGGTCGGGCTGTCGACCGACAGCAGTCGATCATCGGCTTTGCCGTTGTTGTGCACGATGAAGTACGCGGCGACATTGGGCGCGTTCGGTGGCAGTTGCAGCGACCATGGGTGGGCGATGTGCAGGTCGCCCACAGTGTATTCATGGGCATTGGCGTAGGCGCCAGGCAGCAGCAGGGCGGCCAGTACGAGAGCATGCTTGAGCATGGGGTGAATCTCCGTTGCGTTCGGTTTCAGGCGGTCAGCGCGATGAACTCAGATCAGCGGAGAGGCACGGGGATTGAGCGCCGGCCATAGCTGGCGCGGCGTCGGTTGATGCTTGGCAAGTAGCGACAGGTGCCCGGCCAGCTGTGTGGGCGGGTTGTGCAGCTGCGGCGGGTAGCCCGGCAAGGCCAGCAATGGCGAACCGCCGGAACAGCACCAGCAATGCTGCATGTTCGAATGGTCGTCGCTTTGCGTACCGAGGTCGATCTTGGCCAGAGCCTGGACGTCGACCTTGGCCTTGCCGGCCACGCTGGAACAGAACGCCCCCCACAGCAGCTGCTCGGCCGGGCCCTTGGGCGCGGCAGTAGACAGCGGCATGGCCAGCAGGTTGAACAGCACTGCTAGGCAGGCTATCCAGGCGATGTGCCGACGTGGGGGCATGGAGAGATCCGGTCAGGAATCGTGGGCGGTATTGTAAGTCGGAGTATAGGTAAAAAGATCAGGTGCGGTGAAGTGACGCAGTCGGGCGGCTCACGCCAATGTCAGACCTTGCTGCGACCCATCAGCCCACGCACGGTCTCCTGCAGATCGGCCGGCAGCACCACCACCTTGGCGTTGTCGCTGCTGGCCAGGTTTTCCATGGCCCCGACATAGCGCTCGCCCAGCAGGTACATGGCAGGCACCGTCTCGTTACCCACGGCTTCCTTGACCAGGGAAATCGCCCGTGCCGAGGCCTCGGCCAGGTTGATCTGCGCTTCAGCGTCGAGCTTGGCCGATTGCAACCGCGCCTCGGCTTCGAGGATCGCGGCCTGCTTGGCGCCTTCGGCACGGGTGACGTCGGCTTTTCGCTCGCGTTCGGCTGCTGCCTGGCGCTCCATGGCCGCCTGCATGTTCTGCGAAGGCTTGATGTCCTGGATTTCCACCGAGCGCACGGTCACCCCCCAGTCTTCGGTTTGCTCGGACATCGCCTCGCGCAGGCGCGCCTTGATTTGCTCGCGGCTGGACAGCGCTTCGTCGAGGTCCATGGCGCCGACGATGGCACGCAGCGAGGTCATGGTGAGGCTGGTGACGGCGAAGGAGAAATTTTGAACGCCGTAGGAGGCTTTCTGCGGATCGACGACCTTGGCGAAGCACAGGGCATTGGCGACGATCACCGCGTTGTCGCGGGTGATGATTTCCTGCTCCTGCACATCGAGAATGATGTCCTTGGTCGGCAGGCGGTAGGCAACTACGTCCATGTACGGGATGACGATGTTCAGGCCGGGCTTGAGGGTGCTGTGGTAGCGACCCAGGCGCTCGACGATCCACTCTTCGCCCTGGGGCACGATGCGTACACCCTTGAACACGGTGATCAGTACGAACAGGGCGAGAGCGCCGACGACGATGAGACTGGTCATGATGCTAAGTTCCTTTTAATGCGGGCGTTCGGGCGAGCGTCAGGCGCGAACGACCCGGGCGGTGTTGCCTTCGATGGCGACGAGACGCACGCGCTCGCCGGCGGGGATGTCGCTATCGGCGACGCAGGTCCACTCCTCGTTGCCGAGGATCGGTTTCTGGAAGCGAACCCGCCCTTTCTGGAACTGCGAGACGCTCGCGGTCAGCAGGCCGACCTCACCGATCACGCTGTCGGCGGTCCAGCGCACGTCCGGCGTCTTGCGGCGGAATACCTTGAACCAGAGGGCAGTGGTGGCCGAGGAGAACAGCACCCACATCAGGATCTGCATGTCCAGTTGCACGGCAGGGCTGGCCAGCGCGATGAGCGAGACCAGCACGGCACCGATACCGAACCAGATGATGAAGAATGTGGGCAGCACCAGTTCGAGCAGGATCAGACCGATGCCGAAGACCAGCCAGATCCACCATTGCATTTCCATATGAAGGACGCCTTCCGAGGAGGGGAGCACGAGTTTACCGCAAGACGGCGTCTCTCTAGCGCGCAGGGGCGTGGAATCGGCGCAAAAGCGTGAAGGAAATGTCGATTGGAGGCCTAAGTACTTTCCAGCGCCGCGACCAATTGCGCCGCCACCGCGAACGTCCGGTCCACTGTCGGCAGGGACGGGCGCTGGAGGATCAGCACCGGCACCCCGCGTTCGCGCGCCACGTCGAGCTTCGGCTCGGTGGCGACGCTGCCGCTGTTCTTGCTCACCAGTACATCGATAGCGCAGCGCTCGAACAATGCTCGCTCGTCTTCGAGGCGAAACGGCCCACGTGCCGCGATCACTTCGCAACGTGGATTACCGGCGCAGGCCTCCAAGGCCCGCAAGGTCCAGAACTGCCCGGAAGGGATCTCGTCCAGATGTTGCAGCGGCTCACGGCCAAGGGTGAACAACGGGCGCTTGAAGGGCCGGAGCGCCTCGACCAGCGCCGGCCAGTCCGCCACTTCGCGCCAGTCGTCGCCCGCTTGGCTCTGCCAGGCCGGGCGACGCAGGGCCCAGCAGGGAATACCGACGACAGCTGCGGCCTCGGCGGCGTTGCGGCTGATCTGCGCCGCGTAAGGGTGAGTGGCGTCGACCAGCAAGGTGATGCCAGCCTCGCGCAGATAGGTGGCCAGGCCGTCAGCGCCGCCGTAGCCTCCGACCCGTACCTGGCAGGCCAGGTCCTGCGGCACGCGACCGATGCCAGCCAGGCTGTAGACGTGCTCGGGACCCAGCTGGCGAGCGATGGCCAGGGCTTCGGTGATGCCGCCGAGCAGCAGGATTCGGCGACTCATCGCACACCTGCCTTGCCGACGATGCCACCTTGTCGGTCGATGGCGAAGACTTCGACCTGGACTTGCGCCGGCACCACACTGCGGGCGAACGCAAGCGCGTGGGCGCACACCGCATCGCCCAGGGCGATACCGGCGGCATGGGCGTGGGCTAGGGCCTGCTGGCTGGTGTTGGCGGCGACGATGGCCGCCTGCAACTCGGCGTCGGCACCGATATCGGCGGCCCAGCCGGCCAGTTGCGGCAGGTCGATGCTCGAGTGGCGGCTGTGCAGGTCCATGTGCCCCGCGGCCAGCTTGCTGATCTTGCCGAAGCCTCCGCAGAGGCTCAGGCGCGCCACCGGTACCTTGCGCAGGTGCTTGAGTACCGCACCAACGAAATCGCCCATCTCGATCAAGGCGATTTCCGGTAGCCCATACACTCGGCGCATGCAGTCTTCGCTGGCATTGCCGGTGCACGCGGCGATGTGGCTGTAGCCGTTGGTGTGGGCGACGTCGATGCCCTGGTGGATCGAGGCGATGTACGCCGAGCAGGAGAATGGCCGGACGATGCCGCTGGTGCCGAGAATCGACAGGCCGCCGAGAATGCCCAGGCGTGGGTTCATGGTTTTCAAGGCCAACTGCTCGCCGTCTTGCACATTCACCGTGACCTCGAAACCGCCCACGTAGCTGCAGATCTCGGCCAGTTGTTGCAGATGTTCGCTGATCATGCGCCGGGGGACCGGGTTGATCGCCGGCTCGCCCACGGCGAGCACCAAGCCCGGGCGGGTGACGGTGCCGACCCCTGCGCCTGCGACGAAGCGGACGCCGGGCTCATCCAGCAGGCGCACCTGGCTGTAGAGCAGGGCGCCGTGGGTGACATCCGGATCGTCGCCGGCGTCCTTGAGCGTGCCGGCCTCGGCGCGCTCGCCATTGCGCCGGCAGAACTCCAGGCGCATCTGCACGATCTTGCCCTTGGGCAAGGTGATGTTCACCGCATCGGTACTCTGGCCGGTCAACAGCAAGTGCGCCGCCGCCAGACTGGTGGCGGTGGCGCAGCTACCGGTGGTCAGGCCGCTACGCAGCGGGGCGGGCTGTTCGTGGGTCTCTTCACGCATCGGCCGGCTTCACCACGTCCAGCAAGGTGATCGGCAACGCCTGGCGCCAAGTGTCGAAGGCACCCAGGGGCTGGGCGTGGGCAACGTGCAGGCGGGTCAGTTCGCCGCCATGCTGCTGGCGAAACTGCGCCAAGGCCATTTCGCTCTGCAGCGTGACCGCATTGGCCACCAGACGCCCACCGGGGCGCAGGCGCTCCCAGCACAGCGCCAGTACGCCGTCAGCGGTCACGCCGCCGCCGATGAAGATGGCATCGGGCTGCTCGAGGCCGGTCAAGGCTTGCGGAGCCTTGCCGCGCACTAGCTGCAGGCCGGGTACGCCAAGGGCGTCGCGGTTAAGCTCGATCAACCCCTGGCGGCCCTCGTCGGCTTCGATCGCCAGCGCGCGGCAGGCCGGGTGCGCACGCATCCATTCGATGCCAATCGAGCCACTACCCGCCCCCACGTCCCACAGCAACTGGCCGGGCTGTGGCGCCAGGCGGGCCAGGGTGATGGCGCGCACGTCGCGTTTGGTCAGTTGGCCGTCATGGCGGAACGCGTCATCAGGGAGGCCGGCGAGCCGCGACAACTGGGGTGCATCGGCGCCGGCCTGGCACTCGATGGCGACGATGTTGAGAGCGGCAACCTGCGGGTGCGGCCAGTCGTCGGCAGTGCCCGACAGTTGCCGCTCGGCGTTACCGCCGAGGTGCTCCAGCACCTGCAGGCGACTAGGGCCAAAGCCACGTTCGCGCAGCAACGCGGCGATGGCTGCAGGGCTATCGCCATCGTTGCTCAGCACCAGCAGGCGCATGCCGCTGTAAAGGTGAGCGTTGAGCGCCGCCAGTGGCCGGGCGACCAGCGAGACCACCTGCACGTCCTGCAGCGCCCAGCCCAGGCGCGCGGCAGCCAGGGCGCAGGACGAAGGCATCGACAGGACCTGCATTTCCTCGGCGGCGACCTGGCGCGCCAGGCTGGCACCGACGCCGAAGAACATCGGGTCGCCGCTGGCCAGCACGCACACCGGCTCGCCGCGCAGCGCCAGCACCGGGGCGAGGGAGAATGGCGTCGGCCAGTCCAGGCGTTGTGCGCCCACGCAGCGCGGCAGCAGTGCCAGTTGCCGTGGGCTGCCGACGATCCGCGAGGCGCCCAGCAGGGCGCGCCGGGCCTGTTTGCCGAGGCCACTGAAACCGTCTTCGCCGATGCCTACTACTGTCAGCCAGGGTGCCATGGGTATTTTCCGTTATTGCTTTGGGCCGTGCCGCGCCCAGAATTTTTCGCACGATCGCGACGATGCTCGACCACCGGCTTTTCATGCCACAGGCCAAAGCAGGCATAATACCGCGCCTTCTACACTCAAGCGCATTTTCAGCGATTGCCGGACGCCCCTTTGAAGCAGGTTCATACCCCTACCGTTTCGCCCCGTCCCTCGGCCTGCCCGGGGTTGTGGCGCATCGTCGCGGCGCGCGACGGCGGGATCTGCCGCATCAAACTGCCTGGCGGCCTGCTGCTGGTCGAGCAGGCCGATGTGCTGGCGAGAGCGGCCGAGCGCTTCGCCGGTGGTGTGATCGAGGCGACCAATCGCGGCAACCTGCAAATTCGTGGCATCGGTGCCGACCACGATGGTTTGATCGAAAGCCTCCTGGGCGCCGACCTTGGCCCGCGCGAGGCGGCCAGCGATGACGTGCGCAACCTCATGCTCAGCCCCTTGGCCGGGCTCGACCCTATGATGCTGACGGATGTGCGGCCGTTGGCCGGGCAGATCCTCGACCTGCTTCAGGGCACCCCGCGTTTCCATGAGCTGTCGGCCAAGTTCGCCATCCAGCTCGATGGCGGTGAAGGCCTGGCAATGCTTGAGCACCCCCACGACCTATGGCTTTCGGTGCTGCGCCTGGAGCAGCGAACCTGGCTGGCTTTCGGCCTGGCCGGATGCCCCAGCGATGCGCCGCTCGGTGCGGTGCCGCTAGAGCAAGGCCTGGCCCTGGTGCGGGCTGTGCTGGAGCGCTTCCTCGACCTGGCCACTCCCCAGCAGGGGCGCATGCGTCAGCTACTCGAACAGATTCCGACGCAGGCCTTCGTCGATGGGTTGGGGCTGGCTATTCGACGCGATGCCGCCGTACTCCGGTGGCGGCGTGCGACCACTTGCACTGCGTGGCTGGGAACGGTGGTACAACAGCAGGGCCTGGCCCTGGGCGTCGCGCCGCCGCTGGGTCGGTTGACACCTGCCATGCTGCGCGGCGCAGCGCGCATCGCCCGGCAGTGGGGCGATGGCAGCTTGCGGATCAGCCCCTGGCAAAGCCTGCTATTGCCCAACCTGCTGCCAGCGCGCCTCGACCAGGCCCGGTCCGAGCTTGCCGCCCTCGGACTGCTGTGCCACATCCATGAGCCCTTGGCCCGTATGGTCGCCTGCACCGGCAGCCCCGGCTGCGCCAAGGCCAATGCCGAAACCAAGGCCGACGCCGTTGCCCTCGCCGCCTTGCTGCATCGCGGCGGGCCAGCCAGCGTGCACTTGTCCGGTTGCGCCCGGTCTTGCGCCTTGGCCCATGTCGCTCCGGTCACCTTGCTGGCCCGTGCACCCGGGCGCTACGACCTCTATCAGCGTGACGCGCACCTGCCGGGCCTGGGTGCCCTGCGCGGCACCGACCTCACCTTGAACGAGGCAGGCGCAATGCTCGACCTGCCGACGGAGCACCTTGATGATTGACTACATCCGCGATGGTCAGGAGATCTATCGCAATTCCTTCCGGATCATCCGCGAGGAAGCCCGACTCGAGCGGATCCCCGCAGATCTCGAGAAGCTCGCCGTGCGGGTTATCCATGCCTGCGGCATGGTCGAGGCCATCGATGGCCTGCAGTTCTCCGAAGGCGCCGGCCGTGCCGGTCGTGAAGCCCTGGCCAAGGGCGCGCCGATTCTCTGCGACGCGCACATGGTCGCCGAAGGCATCACCCGTGCGCGCCTGCCGGCGGACAACCCGGTGATCTGCACCCTGCGCGACCCAAGCGTGCCAGGCATGGCCAAGGAGGCCGGCAACACCCGCTCGGCCCTGGCGCTGGAGCTCTGGCGTCCGCACCTCGAAGGCAGCGTGGTGGTCATCGGCAATGCGCCGACTGCGTTGTTCTACCTGCTCGAGATGCTCGACGCCGGCGCGCCGAAGCCCGCACTGATTCTTGGCTTCCCGGTAGGCTTCGTGGGAGCCGCAGAATCCAAGGCGATGCTCGCTGCCGACAGCCGAGGCGTGCCGTTCGTGATCATGCAGGGCCGCCTCGGCGGCAGCGCGATGGCCGCTGCGGCGGTCAATGCCCTGGCGACGGAGGTCGAATGATGGCGCCGCGTGGACAACTGCTCGGCCTGGGCGTCGGCCCGGGCGATCCAGAGCTGATTACGGTCAAGGCCCTGCGCCTGCTGCGCGAAGCGCCGGTGGTGGCGTATTTCGTGGCCAAGGGCAAGCGCGGCAATGCCTTCGGAATCATCGAGGCGCACCTGCAGGCCGAGCAGACCCTGCTGCCGCTGGTGTATCCGGTGACCACCGAGGTGCTCCCGGCACCCTTGTCCTACGAGCAGGTGATCAGCGATTTCTATGACGAGGCCAGCGTGCAGGTGGCCGAACATCTGGATGCCGGGCGCGATGTGGCGGTGATCTGCGAAGGCGATCCGTTCTTCTATGGCTCCTACATGTACCTGCACGACCGCCTGGCGCAGCGCTACGAGGCCCAGGTGATCCCCGGCGTCTGCTCGATGCTCGGTGGCGCTTCGGTGCTCGGCGCGCCATTGGTCTACCGCAACCAGAGCCTGTCGGTGCTTTCGGGCGTGTTGCCGGCCGAGGAGCTCAAGCGGCGCCTGGCCGATGCCGATGCCGCAGTGATCATGAAGCTGGGCCGAAACTTCCCCAAGGTGCGCCAGGTGCTCGCCGAGCTGGGCTTGGACAAGCGCGCCCTGTATGTGGAGCGGGCGACCATGGCCAATCAGAAGATCGTGCCCCTGGACGACGTCGACCCACAGTCGTCGCCGTACTTCTCGCTGATCATCGTGCCAGGTGAAAAATGGCAGGGATGATCATGCAGGCACCGGCTATCGTCATCCTCGGCCAGGGCAGCCTGGAAACCGCACGGCGTATTCAACAGCGCTACCCCGAGGCTTCGATCCATGGCCTCAAAGGTCGGGTCGAAGGCGCCGACCAGGACTACAGCTCGTTCGGCGAAACCTTGCGTGCGCTGTATCGGCAGGCCACGCCGATCATCGCTCTGTGCGCGGCGGGTATCGTCATTCGCAGCCTGGCCAGCCTGCTCGACGAAAAAGGCGCAGAGCCGCCGGTGCTGGCTGTGGCCGAGGACGGCAGCGCGGTGGTGCCGTTGCTCGGTGGCCTGGCAGGGGTAAACCCCATGGCCCGGACGATCGGCGAAACCTTGGGTGTGGCTGCGGCCATCACCACCAGCGGCGAACTGCGCTTCGGCACTTGCCTGCTGAACCCGCCGGAGGGGTATGCCCTGGCCGATCTCGAGCAGGGCAAGCGCTTCGTCTCCGACTTGCTGGCCGGTGAGTCGGTACGCATCGAAGGCGATGCACCCTGGTTGCAGCAGGCGAACCTGCCGGCCAGCGATTCGGCCCAGCGCACCATCCATGTGGGGTGCGCGGCGCGGCCGGCCAGCCGCGACGAGTTGCTGATCCATGCCCGTGCCGTGGTCGTGGCAGTGGATCCGGGCACCCCGGAGCTTGCCGACAGCGTGCGCCGGGCCTTGCACGAAGCGGGTATCGCCCAGGGCTCGCTGGCTTGCCTGCTGGCCGCCGAGCAGACCATGGCCGAACCAGCGCTGCATGATGCGGCGCAGGCATTGGGGGTCGCGCTACGCTTTGCACCCGCAGGCAGCGGGCTCGCTGACATGGCGGGCAAGGCCCTGCCGCAGGCGCGCCTGCATGAACAGGACAGCTGCGTGATCGCCGTCGCACCGGGACCGGTCGAGGTCGAGCAGGTCGGCCAGCGCCGCGGTCGTCTGGCGGTGATCGGCTTAGGCCCTGGCGCTGCCGAGCTGATGGTGCCGGCGGTCAAGGCCGAGCTTGCGCAAGCCCAGGACATCCTCGGCTACGAAACCTACGTGCGCATGGCGGGGCCGTTTCGCGACGATCAGGTCCAGCACTGCACCGACAACCGCGAAGAGATGCAGCGTGCCCGCCACGCATTCGAGTTGGCCGCCCAAGGTCGCTCGGTGGTGGTGGTGTCCTCAGGCGACCCCGGTGTGTTCGCCATGGCCTCGGCCGTACTCGAGGCCTTGCACGGCTCCAGCGACCAGGCCTGGCACCGCGTCGAACTGGAGATCCTGCCGGGAGTCTCCGCCTCGCTGGCCACCGCGGCCCAGGCCGGTGCACCGCTGGGCCATGACTTCTGCGTGATGTCGCTGTCGGACAACCTCAAGCCTTGGGCGGTCATCGAACAGCGGCTGGACCTGGCTGCCCAAGCGGACCTGGTGCTGGCCTTCTACAACCCGATCTCACGCTCACGGCCTTGGCAGTTGGGCGTGGCGCTGGACATCGTCCGTCGACATCGAGATGGGCAGACGCCTGTAGTCCTTGGTCGAGATATCGGTAGGCCAGGACAGACGCTGAAAGTAGTCTCGCTGGCCGAGTTGCAGCCAGAAATGGTCGATATGCGCACGATGGTGCTGGTCGGCTCGTCCACGACGTGCATGTTTACGCGCGCAGATGGCAGCCATTGGGTGTACACGCCACGCTGGTATCCAGGGCTACGCTGAGCTGTTGAGGAAGGGCTTCCGGCCAGGTTGGCCAGCGTTTCGGCGGTAGGGTGAAAACACCTCGACGGTTAGCGTCGGGGTTCACTCTCGAGGAAGTCCAGCATGACCACAGATATCATTGAAAAGAGCGATCGCCCGTCTGCAGTTGTCATCGAGCAGATTCTGTTGGGATTTGGCAGTGGCATAGAGTTGGCAGCTCTGTCCGACATCCAGTATGCCGTTCACTTCGCATCGCTAGGTGCTACCAAAATGTTTCCCGGTAAACACCAGACCGAGGAATGGTTCGGCAAGTTCTCCTCGGTGATGCGAGACGTCGGCTGGGTGCCCCTCCAGCGATCCTACGAATACGAAACTTCGTCGTCGCAATCGTTGAAGCTTGGCGCCGTAGCGTACAAAGGCCTGAAAGTGGTGGGTGAAGCCGCACTCAGCAACCCTGCGACCGACGCATTGATGGAGCTGGCGTCCAAGGCGCTCGAAGGCCTGGGCAAGGTTACCGAAGCGCAGAAACTCTTCAAACGCAATCTCGATGATAAAAAGACCGGAACGGTCGGCCTGGCTACCTGCATCCAGAACGAAGCGGGACAAATCATCCTGGCCATAAGCGCGGTCGATGCCACGCCATTTGACGATCATAAAATGGACACTGTGGCGTTCGAGTGGGAAAGCACGGCGAAGGAAATCTACTCTGGCCGTGCCGTGTTCGTCTTCAATCGCGACTTGTATTCCGCCGTCAGGGAAATCATCAGAAACCAGCTCAAGGATTACACCATCCGTCGCACGCTGGACGTGGAAATCTAGAGAAACGCGGATGCCCTTCGGGGCATCTTCGCCTTCAGGAGAGCTGATGATGAATGAAGAAAAGTACGCGCTGTGGCTAATAGGCGGGGCGGCTTTGCTTGTCGATACCGCCCTGGCACTGGGGCAGCGCCAGGATTTGCTCGACAGTGTGCTCTATGCGCAGCTCCGCGCGAACAAGCGTTCTCAGGGTCGCTCCAGTGATCACGCAGGCTGGTGGGATCTGCATGTGAGCAGTTTCGATGACCTGGGCTGGCTCCGGTTACAACGATACAGTGATCAACCAAAGGCGCAAGGCGCCTCGGCCCCTCCCTTGCAACCGATGCGCGATTGGTTGCTGGGACACGACCCATCGCTGGCAAGCGAGCTTGATGCTGCTGCCAATGCCCTGGGCGGTTCGGCTGCACAAAGGCACCTGGCCCGCTTCATCGATGACCAGCAGGGCCCTGTGCATGAGCTTGGGGTGGCGTCGAGCGACAACGTTCTTGCGTTGTGCAGCCTGCACCGGCAAAGCGTGTCGTCATGCGAAGAAGGCCCGTTGTCGACGGCAAGGCTGGAAGTGCGCGCCTGGTTGGGCAGCCCCATTGATGAGCTCTTTGCGTTGCGTCGCACAGAGTTGCGAGCACTGATCGAAAGCAAGAGTAGCAGCGACTACATCACGTATGTCGGCAAGCTTTCGGCAGGGGGTGTACATGGACAGGCATGAATCAGTGGTTGTGGGCGGCAGCCTTGTCTCGTTCTTGCCAGGTCTTACTGTCGAGCAGCGTAACGCGGTGGAGTTGGCGATCCTGTTCACGGAGCGGGCGACTGAAGACGAGTATGCCGCTGGTCTTGTCAGCGATTGGTATGGCTACTTTCGCCGTCGGATGCAGTACCTGGGCTGGGACGCGCTGAGCCCGGAGCAAGTCCATTGGCCGCAGCCGCAGCGCCAGGCGATCGTCGACAAAGCCGTTTCGATGGCCAGGCGGGTAGGCGGTGAAAAACACGCGAGTAGCCTGTCCCTGTCATTGTCGGCACTGTTGCAAAGCGACCAGGCCTTGTCGCACCTGGAGCAGCATAGCCGGGAGCGAGGTCTGTTCCAGTTGTTACCTTGTGCGCCAGCCAAGAATGGCAACGTGGATATGGTGATTTATCACGAAGCGGGTGACCGCCAGGAGTTCACATCTGGATTTCTCACCCGCGTACTTCAATCGACCACGGTCAAGGCCGAGCTGGTGCGTTTCAACATTCGTCTGTTCCAGCAGGAGCATCAAGCGCGTGTGCGTAGGAACGTCGAGCGAGTCATGGTTCAAGAGGTCCTTGCGGTAAAGATCTAGGACACCAGGTAACCTTTGATACCGGTGAAGATGATCTGCGCCGCCAGGGCACAGACGAATAGCCCCATCAGTCGACTGACGATCTGCAGGCCCTGCTCGCCGAGAATCCGTTCGATGCGGTGGGATAGATACAGCACCAGGCCCACCGTGAAACTGGCCAGCGCGATACTGACGATGGCCAGTAGTTTTTCGTCCCAATGCGGTTGGCTCACGCCCATCACCAGCAAGGCGCCAATGGTGCCCGGACCGACGGTGAGCGGGATAGTCAGCGGTACGATGGTCACGTCTTGCTGCACGTTGTCGGCCTGCACCGACGATTTGCCCTGGGCCATGCCCAGGGCCGAGATGAACAGCACGCTGCCGGCACCGATGCGGAAGGCGTCGGCGGTAATGCCGAAGACCCCGAAGATCAGGCGCCCGAACAGATACAGCAACACGCTGGCGATGAACGCGGCGAAAGCGACGCGCCAGGCCAGTTGCTTGCGCTCCTTGCTCGAGTGACCGCGGGTCAGGCCGATGAAGCACGACAGCACGAAGAACGGGCTGTAGAGCACGAGCATCTTCAGATAGACGCTGGACAGGTCGTGCAGCATGGGGCGGTCGTCCATGGCAGGAAAGGGGAGCGCAAGTGTATCAGCAGCGTGGGGGTGCCTTCAGTAGCCTTGCTGCACTTCAAGAGGTATGCGCCGGGTCCGCTTTGGCTTCGCGCTTGTTGGCCCAGAACTGCACCAACTCACGCAGTTGCGACAATTCCACCGGCTTGGCCATATGCCCGTCCATGCCGGCAATGCGCGCGCGCTCCTTGTGCTCGGCCAGTATGTGGGCGGTCAATGCCACCACCGGCGTGCGTTGGCGTTGGGTTGCCGTTTCCCAGGCACGTAATTGCTCGGTGGCCGAGAAGCCATCGAGGATTGGCATCTCGCAGTCCATCAGCACCAGGTCATAACGCTGGGCTTTCATGGCCTGCAGCGCCTCTTCGCCATTGCTGGCGGTGTCTGGCTCGAGGTTGAGCTTGCCCAACATGCCACGGATCACCTTGGTGGAAATGCTGTTGTCCTCTGCCACCAGGACGCGGAAGTCGTTCGGCAGATCGGTCGCTACGGCGGTGCCTGCTGGGGCGGGCGGCGGGCCTTGCTCGCGGCCGCGCTGGGCCAGCTCCTCGGCCAGGGTGGTCTTGAGGGTATAACCGGCCACCGGTTTCGCCAGGATCCGCTTGACCCCGGCATTGCGCGCGATGATTTTGCTCGGCGCGTTGCTGATACCGGTGAGCATGACCACGAGGATGTCATGGTTCAGGCTCGGGTCTTCCTTGATCTTCGCCGCCAGTTGCATACCGGTCATGCCGGGCATGTTCTGATCCAGCAGCACCACGTCGAAATAGTCGCGCAAATGCGCCTTGGTACGCAGCAGGGCCAGCGCTTCCTTGCCCGAGGGTACTGCGCTGACGTTCATGCCCCAGGCGCTGCACTGTTGGACCAGGACCTTGCGGCAGGTGTCGTTGTCGTCCACCACCAGCACCCGGGCATCGCGCAATGGCACGTCGAGGTCGGTGGGCGGTTGCTCGAGGCGCGAAGGGTCGAGCGGCAGGGTCAGCCAGAGGGTGTTGCCCATGCTGGTACTGCTCTTGATGCCGAATTCACCTTGCATCAGGCCGATCAGTTGCTTGGCGATGACCAGGCCGAGATGGCCGCCGAGCTTGTTGCTGGAAAGGAACTGGTGGCTGTGCAGCTCGGCCTGCAGCAGTGCATCGCGCTCGGCCACCGGCAATGGCGCGCCGCTGTCCTGCACGGCGATGCGCAGCCGGGGTGTTTCGCCTCGTTGATCGAGGGCCACTACCAGCAGGATTTCGCCTTGATCGGTGTTTTTCAAAGCGTTGTCCAGCAGGCTCGATACCGCCTGGCGCAGGCGTGTCGGGTCGCCACTGATGACGCGTGGCACCTGGGGCTGGGTGAAGCTGATCAGCTCGATGTTCTGTTGTTCGGCCTTGGCGCGGAAGATGTTCAGGCAATCCTCGATCAGCGCGTTGAGGTCGAACTGCACGTCATCGAGCTCGATCTGCCGCGATTCGAGCTTGGAAATGTCGAGGATCTCGTTGATCAGAGTCAGCAGCTCGTTGCCGGCGCTGTGGATGGTCTGTACGTAGTCGCGTTGCTTGACCGACAGGGGCGTACCCAGCAACAGCTCGGTCATGCCCAGCACACCGTTCATCGGGGTGCGGATCTCGTGGCTGATCTTGGCCAGGAACTCGGCCTTGGCGTTGATCTCGGCGTCGCTGGCGGCCAGCGCGCGGCTAAGGCTGTAGCGCTCTTCGCTGAGCCGACGCAGGTGTTCGCTGACCGCCAGATTGAGCAGCAGGCCGCTGGCCACCGTCAGGCCGAGCAGAATGCACAGAAGCCAGGGCGTGGTGGTGCGGGTCAACCCCAAGAGCGCCGGCAGCAGCACCAGTCCACCCAGGTTGAAGACCACCATGGCCAGGCTGAACAGGCGTGCCGGTGCATACCCGCGATACCAGTGATAGCTGCTGACCACCAGCATGGTGACACTGCCCAAGGCAAGCAGGGCGTAGGTCATCAGGTTGAGTGGCAGGGTATCGACGAACAGCAGAATCAGGCCGCTGACGCCCACTACCAGCATCTCGCCCTGCAGCAGTCGGTTGAGCTTGGGCGAATTGCACGCTTGGAAGAAATTCTGGGTGAAGTACAGGCCGGCCAGGCCTGCCAGAACCAGGGTCAGGTAGGCTGCCGGGGTTTGCGCGGCATGCCAGAGGTGCCACCAGGGGCCACTGAGATTGAGCAGGATCAGCCCGCTGAGCAGCATCAGACCGTGATACAGCGCCAGGTATAGCGAAGCCCCGGAGCGGGTGTAGAGGAAGCGGATCAGGTTATGCAGAATCAGCATCACCAGGCCGCCAAGAAGCATTCCGAACAGCAACTCCCGGCCATGGTCGGATGCCGCGTCTGCAGCCGGTTCCAGGCTGATGGCCGGACGCAGTTGATGTTCCGAGACCAGGCGCAGGTAGACATCCACTGGTCGGCCGCTCAGGGGTAGTGGCAGGATGTGGTCGCTGCCGCGTAGGGTCGGGCTTTCGGTGTTGGCCTGGCGACCATGGTGTAGCTGGCGCAGCAGTTTGTCGCCGTCCAGGGCGTAAAGGTCCAGGCGCGACAGATCGGGGGCGAACACCCGCAGCAGTTGCTCCTGTTCGCCCGGCTCAAGGCGGTAGTGCAGCCATAGGGCCTGATCGGGGAGGGCGGCATCCAGCGCGTTGAGGGTCAACGGGCTGAACTGGTTGCGATAGCGCTCCGAGCGCACGTCGCTCAATTGCAGGTTGGCCTGTTCATCGAGCAGCACGGACCAGCCTCCGCTGTGGTCGGCCGATGCCGGAGGCACGCAGAGCAGGGTCAGCAAGCTGACGATCAGGGCTATGGCAATCCGAAGCCGACGCACGACGAGATCCCTTCTAGGCTGATGTGCCGGGTACCTACTATGCGCGGGGCTGCAAGTCGAAGGCAAGGCCCCGGCCAGGCCCTGTCGACCCGTCGAATCCCGCGTCGCCAGGGCGACGCGGCGATCCGCCGGCGTTTACTGCTGGTGCTCGCCACGCTCACGGGCGATCGCCCGGTAGCCGATGTCGGTCCGATAGAAGCTGCCGTCCCACTTGACCTGTTCGGCCAGGCGGTAGGCCTGCTGCTGCGCAGCTTCAACGGTGTCGCCCAGGGCGGTGGCGCACAGCACGCGACCACCGGCGGTGACCACCTGGTCGTCCTTCAGCGCGGTACCGGCATGGAACACCTTGCCTTCGAGCTTGGCGGCGGCGTCCAGGCCCTGGATCGCAGCACCCTTGGCGTAGTCGCCAGGGTAGCCACCGGCAGCCAGTACCACGCCCAGGCTCGGGCGCGGGTCCCATTGTGCCTCGACCTTGTCCAGGGCTTTGGCGAACGCGGCCTCGACCAGCAGCACCAGGCTCGACTCCAGGCGCAGCATGACCGGCTGGGTTTCCGGATCGCCGAAGCGGCAGTTGAACTCGATGACCTTGGGGTTGCCCGCCTTGTCGATCATCAGGCCGGCATACAGGAAACCGGTGTAGACGTTGCCTTCTTCGGCCATGCCGCGCACGGTCGGCCAGATCACCTGGTCCATCACCCGCTGGTGCACTTCGGCGGTGACCACCGGCGCTGGGGAATAGGCGCCCATGCCACCGGTGTTCGGGCCGGTGTCCTTGTCGCCAACACGCTTGTGGTCCTGGCTGGTGGCCATCGGCAGCACGTTGTGGCCATCGACCATGACAATGAAGCTGGCTTCCTCGCCGTCGAGGAACTCCTCGATCACCACCCGCGAACCGGCGTCGCCGAAGGCATTGCCGGCGAGCATGTCACGCACGGCGGCCTCGGCTTCCTCGAGGGTCATGGCGACGATCACGCCCTTGCCCGCAGCCAGGCCATCGGCCTTGATCACGATCGGGGCGCCTTTCTCGCGCAGGTAGGCCAGCGCCGGCTCGATCTCGGTGAAGTTCTGGTAGTCGGCGGTCGGGATCTTGTGACGTGCCAGGAAATCCTTGGTGAAGGCCTTGGAGCCTTCCAGCTGGGCCGCACCTTTGGTCGGACCGAAGCAGTCCAGCCCGCGGCTGCGGAACAGGTCGACCACGCCGATGACCAGGGGGGCTTCCGGGCCAACGATGGTCAGGTCAACGTTCTTTTCGGCGAAGTCGGCCAGTTGCTCCAGGGCGCAGACGTCGATGGCGACGTTCTCGCACTTGGCTTCGATGGCGGTGCCGGCGTTGCCTGGGGCAACGAAGACCTTCTCGACCCGTGGATCCTGGGCGACTTTCCAGGCCAGGGCGTGCTCACGACCGCCGCTGCCGATGATCAAAACTTTCATTACAGACTCCTTCGGAGAAGCTGCAAGCTACAAGCTGCAAGAAAAAGCGCTTTGCGTTTCTGCCGATGCCTGAAGCTTCAGGATTCATGGGGCTGTCACAGCAAGCAAGTGCACAGGGCTCCTGCTTGCCGCTTGCAGCTTGAAACTTGCCGCTGTTTCAGTGGCGGAAGTGGCGCATGCCGGTGAATACCATGGCGATCCCGGCTTCGTCGGCAGCTGCGATGACTTCTGCATCACGCATCGAACCACCCGGCTGGATCACGGCGCTGATACCCACTTTAGCCGCGTTGTCGATGCCGTCACGGAACGGGAAGAACGCGTCCGAGGCCATGACCGCACCTTGTACCTGCAGGCCGGCGTGCTCGGCCTTGATGGCGGCGATGCGCGCGGAGTTGACGCGGCTCATCTGGCCGGCGCCGACACCGATGGTCTGGCGCTGCTTGGCGTAGACGATGGCATTGGATTTGACGAATTTGGCCACTTTCCAGGCGAATACCAGATCGTGGATCTCTTGCTCGGTCGGAGCACGCTTGGTAACGATCTTCAGGTCATCGGCGGTGATCATGCCGATATCGCGGCTTTGCACCAGCAAGCCACCGTTGACGCGCTTGAAGTCCCAACCGGCGGCCCGCTCGGCTGGCCATTCGCCGCATTCCAGCAGACGCACGTTCTGCTTGGCGGCAACCACGTCACGGGCAGCCTGGGAGATTTTCGGCGCGATGATCACTTCGACGAACTGGCGATCGACGATGGCCTTGGCGGTTTCGCCGTCCAGTTCGCGGTTGAAGGCGATGATACCGCCGAACGCCGACTCGGTGTCGGTGGCATAGGCCAAGTCGTAGGCCTTGCGGATGCCGCCCTCGTCCTCAGGCACCACAGCCACGCCGCATGGGTTGGCGTGCTTGACGATGACGCAGGCTGGCTTGACGAAGCTCTTCACGCACTCCAGCGCGGCGTCGGTGTCGGCCACGTTATTGAACGACAGTTCCTTGCCCTGCAGCTGGATGGCGGTGGAAACGCTGGCTTCGCCTTTCTTGGCTTCGACGTAGAACGCCGCGCTCTGGTGCGGGTTCTCGCCGTAGCGCATTTCCTGGGCCTTGACGAACTGGCTGTTGAAGGTACGCGGGAACTCGCTGCGCGCTTCGGTGGACAGGGTGTCCTTGGCCTGATCGATGGTGCCCATGTAATTGGCGATCATGCCGTCGTAGGCTGCGGTGTGCTCGAACGCCTTGAGCATCAGGTCGAAGCGCTGGGCGTAGGTCAGGCCGCCGGCCTTGAGGCCTTCGAGGACGCTGGCGTAGTCGCTGGCGTTGACCACGATGGCCACGTCTTTGTGGTTCTTGGCTGCCGAACGGACCATGGTCGGGCCGCCGATGTCGATGTTCTCGATGGCAGTCGGCAGGTCACAGCCTGGCTTGGAGATGGTGGCTTCGAAGGGGTACAGGTTGACGGCGACCAGATCGATCGGCTTGATGCCGTGCTCGTTCATGATGGCATCGTCGGTGCCGCGACGGCCAAGGATACCGCCGTGGATCTTCGGGTGCAGGGTCTTGACCCGGCCGTCCATCATTTCGGCGAAGCCGGTGTAATCGGCCACTTCCACCGCGTTCACGCCATTGTCCTTGAGCAGCTTGTAGGTGCCGCCGGTGGACAGGATCTCGACACCGAGCTGTTGCAGCTCACGAGCGAATTCGAGGATACCGGTCTTGTCGGAGACGCTGATCAGGGCGCGGCGGACTGGCAGGCGGGTAGTCTGGTCGGTCATTTCGGATTCCAATAACGCGGTGGAGTCAGCAAAAAAGGCGTCTCCGTGCAAGGAGCCGCCTTTTCTGATTGGGATTCTGGCTTTACAACAAGTCGTACTGCTTGAGCTTCTTGCGCAGGGTGCCTCGGTTGAGTCCGAGCATCTCGCTGGCCTTGGTCTGGTTGCCTTTGACGTAGTTCATCACGCTTTCGAGCAGGGGCGCCTCGACTTCAGAGAGCACCAGGTTGTACACGTCCGTGACGGTTGCGCCTTCCAGGTGCGCGAAGTAGTTGTGCAGCGCCTTCTCGACGCTGTCGCGAAGGGTCTGGCCCTCTTCGCTCGGCGTGTTGAGGTGCTGTTTGAGGTTGGCGTTGTCGCTCACGGGCGTTGTTCCACTCACTAATGTCTCGGTCATCATCGTCATGCGGCCACCCCTTGTTCGTCCTCTGTCTCAAGGCTCTGTCGACGCTCGCTGAAATAGGCGCGAACGTTGGCGCACTGCGCTTGTGTCTCTTCCAAAGCGTTGAACCGGGCGCGAAACTCCTTGCCCCCGGGTCGTGTTGCCAGGTACCAGCCAACGTGCTTGCGGGCGATACGCACGCCCATCACATCGCCATAGAAGGCATGCAGCGCGGCCAGGTGCTCTAGCAGAATGCGTTCCACTTCGTCCAACTGCGGAGCCGGCAGACGCTGGCCGGTGGCCAGGTAATGCTCGATCTCGCGGAAGATCCATGGCCGCCCCTGGGCGGCCCGGCCGATCAACAGGCCGTCGACCCCGGTGGCGTCCAGCACCGCCCGGGCCTTTTCTGGCGAAGTGATATCGCCGTTGGCGAAAACCGGGATCGACACCGCCTGCTTGATCGCAGCGATGGTGTCGTATTCGGCTTCGCCGGTGTACAGGTCGGCGCGTGTGCGGCCATGCACCGCTAGCGCCTGGATGCCGGCCTGTTCGGCAATTCTCGCCACGTTCAGGCCGTTCTTGTTCGCCCGGTCCCAACCGGTGCGAATCTTCAGGGTCACCGGAACGTCCACGGCGCCGACAACGGCGTGGAGAATCTCGCTGACCAAAACTTCATCTTTCAATAAAGCAGAGCCTGCGGCTTTGTTGCAGACTTTTTTTGCCGGGCAGCCCATGTTGATATCGATGATCTGCGCGCCTGCTGCAACGTTGGCTTGGGCCGCGGCCGCCATCATCTGCGCATCGCCACCGGCGATCTGCACCGAGCGTGGCTCGGGATCACCTTCGTGGATGCGGCGCAGGCTCGACTTGCGGCTGTTCCACAGGCTCATGTCGCTGCTGACCATTTCCGACACCACCATGCCTGCGCCCAGGCGCTGGCAAAGTGTACGGAAAGGTTGGTCCGTGACCCCGGCCATGGGCGCAAGGATCAGGTTGTTGCGTAATGTATATGGGCCGATGCGTACCGCCGACATAGGTGTTCCCTGTTGTGGGGCCGAATCATTGGAGTTCGAAAAAGGGTTGGCATGATACCCGCTCTCGATGACCGGATAAAGATGGATTTGGATAAATTCTGAACAGTTGTCGGCTTATGTCGTTTGGTATGACCGAGGATCTGGGGCTGCTTTGCAGCCCCTCCTCATAGTCCTGCCCTTTATTCCGGGGAACGGAAGCTCAGGCTGTAGTTGACTGCCTTGGGACCGGGGTCGAGGATGTCCAGGGCGATGTGGATCGGGGTCTGACTGGGCATCTCGCCACGTCCGGCCAGCTCGCCGGAGAGATACTCGCTGGGCTTGAAGCGCCGACTGGCGATCAATTGGCCGTTGAGGTCGGCGAAGCGCAACTCCAGCAGCGGGAACGGCTGCGAGAAGGGCGCGCGGTTGTAGATGATCGCATCGACGATCAGCGCGCCCTTGAAGTCGGGATGGCTGCGGACCACCAGGTTGCTGCTCTTGATCCTGGCGATGTCGACACGGGTCGGCACCTGGCAGCCGAGCATCGGGCACACTTGCTGGAACAGCGGTCGGTACTGGTCCTGGCGGGCCATTTCGTCGAAGTGGAACCACACGTACTGGAACGCCAGCAGGCCGGCGGCCAACAGGGTCAGCAAGCCCCACAGCAAACGTTTAGCCCAGTTCGGCCGGGGTTGTTCCCAGCCCAATTGCAGCGGGTCGTCGACCACATCGACCAGCGGCTCCTTGCGTGATGGGCGTTCGGCCCTGGCGGCCAGGCCGGGTTCCAGACGCTCCATGGGCAGAGGGGCGACGTCTGCGGCGTCGCGTTCATCGTCACGGGCAGACAGGTGCAGCTCGGGCTCGTCATCGTCCCGGGCGCTAATGCCGGTTTCATGGATCGTGTCGTCATCGTCCTGATGGTCGAGGTCCCTGTCCAGGACATGGGGCGGCTCGACGTCGTCGCTGTCCAGGTCGACCGCAGCGCCCAGCGTTGGCTCGGTACGGTCGCGGGGAGACGGCGCAAGGTCCAGTGACGGCTGTTCCACCAGCATCGGCTCATCGCCTTGGGTCGCTCGGGTGTCGTCCGCTGTCCCGGTGGCCGTGCCGAACGGTTTGTCGGTCTGCCCGCCACGGCGCTCCAGGCGCGCCAGTTCCTCGTCCAGGTCGAGTTCGTCGAGTGCCTGGGCGGTCAGTGCCCAATCCTCCTGAGGCTCGGGGATCGGCGCGCTGGCCGGCGCCGTCGCCGGGGGCGGCTCGACGGCTACCGGTGCCGGCGGCGTCGGGGGAGCAGCAGGCAGTTCGCGGTTTTGTTCCAGCAGTTGCTTCGCCGCATTGAACACCTCCAGGCAGTTGCCGCAGCGTACGACGCCACGGGCCACGCTCAGTTGATGATGGGTGACGCGAAAGCTGGTCTGGCAATGCGGGCACTGGGTGACGAAACTGTCGGTCATGCGGCGATCCGGGGGCTGTGCAGAGGGTTATTCTAGGCTCGCCTAGCGGCGTCGACCACTGATGCGTACCCAGCCGTCGCGAACGACGATCGGGTCCAGCTCGAAGTCGGCGGCATAGGCGGCGGCCACTTCCTCGCCCTGTTCGGCAAGGATCCCGGACAACGCCAGCAGGCCACCAGGGCGAACCAGGCCAGACAATTGCGGCGCCAGCGAGACCAGTGGCCCGGCGAGGATGTTGGCGACCAGCACATCGGCCTGCATGGCCGGCATGTGCTCGGGCAGGTACAGGGCCAGCCGTTGGTCGGCGATGCCGTTGCGCCCGGCATTGTCACGCGAGGCTTCCAGGGCCTGCACGTCGATGTCGGTACCGACCGCTTCGCGGGCGCCCAGCAGCAGCGCAGCGATGGCCAGGATGCCCGAGCCGCAGCCGAAGTCCAGTACCTGGCTGCCTTCGAGCTGTTGGCCGTCGAGCCATTCCAGGCACAGCGCGGTGGTGGGGTGGGTGCCGGTACCGAAGGCCAGGCCCGGATCGAGCAGCAGGTTGACCGCGTCCTTTTCCGGGGCGTCGTGCCAGCTCGGCACGATCCACAGACGCTGGCCGAAGCGCATGGGCTGGAAGTTGTCCATCCAGCTGCGTTCCCAGTCCTGATCCTCGATCACCTCGGCCTGGTGCCCAGGCAGCTCAGCGCCGGTCAGCAGGCGCAGGTGGGCGAACACCTGTTCGGGCTCGGCATCGGCTTCGAACAGGGCCAGCAGGTGGGTATTGGACCACAGCGGCGTGGTATTGAGGTCGGGTTCGAAGATCGGCTGGTCTTCGGCGTCCATGAACGTGACCGAGACGGCACCGACTTCGAGCAGCGCGTCTTCGTAGGTTTCGGCTTGTTCCGGGCTGATGGCCAGGCGTACTTGCAGCCAGGGCATGGCGGGCACCTTTGGTAAATCGACAGGGGCAGCCCGAGGCTGCGCGAAGGCTGGCAGTTTACGCGAGTGCGGGGGGTTTGTAGAGGTGGGGGGGCAGACCGCGTGGGCTTCTTCGCGGGCAAGCCCGCTCCCACAGGATGAGCGGCGCTCTCCTGCAGGATCGGGCTTGCCCGGGTAATGGCCGGAACGGTTCAATGCGCTCGCAGGAACTCCACCATTGCCTGATTCACCTGCTCCGCGGCCTCCATCTGCACCATGTGCCCGACCCCCGCTATCACCAGCACCTCGGCCTCCAGCCCCTGGGCATGGGCTGCAGGGATGATCGCATCCTCGGCGCCCCAGATCACCAAAGCCGGATGTTGGCCAAGGACGCCGCGCAGGTCGTGGCGCTGGAGGTCGCCCTCGGCAAGTGCCGCGCCGAGCTGGCGCAGGGCTTCATCGACCCCTTCCAGGCGCTTGAACTTGAGCATGTCTTCGAGCATCTGCCGAGTCACCAGCCCGGGGTCGGCGAACAATTGCAGCATCGCCGGCTTGAGTGCGTTGCGGTGGGTAGCCGCCACGAAGCTTTGCAGATAAGCACCGTTGATAGCCTCGCCAAGCCCGGCGCTGGCCACCAGGCTCAGGCTGGTCACCCGTTGCGGCGCTAGGCGTGCGAGGTTCAGGCACACCGCCCCACCCATGGAGTGCCCGGCCAGGTGAGCGTGGGGAATCTCCAGGTGGTCGAGCAATGCCAGCACGGTTTCGCTCAGCTCATCCAGACTCCCTTGCCGGAGTGCCTTGGCGGACTCGCCATGCCCCGGCAGATCCACGGCGATGACCCGGCGCTCGGCGGCCAGCGCCGGGTGGTTGAACAGCCAGTTGTTGAGATCGCCAGCAAAACCGTGCACCAGCACCAGCGGCGTACCGCCCTCGCCAAGCTCGAACCAACGCAGCAGGCGACCGGCCACCTCGGCCTTTTGCGGCTCGGGGCCCTGGGTTTGATCGGCACCGCCCTGGGCGACGAACTCGGCCTGGAAGCGTTGCACCACCGCGTCGATTTCAGCTTCTTCCACTTCGCCCTCCACGACCACCGCCAATAGCGCGCCGACCGGTAGGGTTTCGTCGGGCTTTGCCACCTGGCGCCGCAGCACGCCACTGAACGGTGCCTCGACGCTGCTGCTGATCTTGTCGGTCTCGACGTCGAGCACTTCGTCACCCTTGCTGATTTCGTCGCCTTCGTGCTTGAGCCAGGTATCGACCCGGCCCTCGGTCATCGATAGCCCCCACTTGGGCATGGTCAGGGTATGGATCTGGCTCATGCGGCGCTCCTTGCAGCTTCGATCACCTTGCGTACCGCCGCTTCGATCTTCGCGGCGTCGGGGATGTAGAGGTCCTCCAGGGCATCGGAGAACGGTACCGGCGTATGCGGCGCGGTGACCATCTCGATCGGGCCCCTCAGCGCCGCGAAGGCTTTCTGCGCCACCAGGGCGCTGATGTCGGTGGCCATCGAGCAGCGTGGGTTGGCTTCGTCGATGACCACCAGACGACCGGTTTTCTCGACGCTTTCCAGGATGCTGTCCTCGTCCAGCGGACTGGTGGTGCGCAGGTCCAGCACTTCGCAGTCGATGCCTTGGCGGGCCAGGTTGTTGGCCGCCTCCAGGGCCACGTGGACCATGCGCCCGTAAGTCACCAAGGTCACGTCGTCGCCATCGCGCAAGAAGTTGGCTTCGCCGAGAGGCACGCTGTACAGCTCTTCCGGCACATCGCCTTGCAGGCCGTACAGCAGCTTGTGTTCGCAGAAGATCACCGGATCGTTGTCGCGGATCGCCTGAATCAACAAGCCCTTGGCGTCATAGGGCGAGGAGGGGCAGACCACCTTCAGGCCCGGAATGTGTGTCCACAGTGAAGTGAGCATCTGCGAGTGTTGGGCAGCGGCCCGCAGGCCTGCGCCATACATGGTACGCATCACCAGAGGAGTGACCGCCTTGCCGCCGAACATGTAGCGGAACTTCGCCGCCTGGTTGAGGATCTGGTCCAGGCAGCAACCGGCGAAGTCGACGAACATCAGTTCGCAGACCGGACGCAGACCTTGGGTGGCGGCGCCGACGGCAGCCCCGACGTAGCCGATCTCCGACAACGGTGCATCCAGCACCCGGCCGGGAAACTGCGGATAGAGCCCCTTGGTCACGCCGAGTACGCCGCCCCAGGCGTCTTCTTCGCCGGGGGCGCCGGCACCACCGGCCACGTCTTCACCGATGATGAACACCGTGCTGTCACGGCGCATCTCCTGGGCCAGGGCCTCGTTGATGGCCTGTTGGTAGCTGATTTTTCTAGCCATGGTGGCTCTCCTGTCGTTCTTGTTATTCGGGCTCAGGGATAGGTGACGTAGACGTCGGTGAGCAGGTCGGCGGGTTGCGGCTTAGGGTCGGACTTGGCGCGGCGCACGGCATCTTCGATCAGGTCGTCGATGCGAGCGTCGATGGCATCGAGTTGCGCGGTCTGGAGCAGGCCGGTGCGGGTGGTCTTGTCGCGGAACTGCAATAGGCAGTCGCGGCTTTCGCGCAGGTTCTTCACCTCGTCTGCGGCGCGGTAGGTCTGCGCATCGCCCTCGAAGTGGCCGTAGTAGCGGCTGAGCTTGACCTCGATCAGCGAGGGGCCCTGGCCTGCGCGAGCACGGTCGATGGCGGCGCCCGCGGCCTCGTGCACGGCGAAGAAATCGAAGCCGTCGATGGTCACCCCGGGCATGCCGAAGCCGACGGCGCGATCGGCGATATGCTCGCAGGCCACCGACCAGTTCGAGGCGGTGGCTTCGGCGTAGCCGTTGTTCTCGGCAACGAAGATACACGGCAGGTTCATGATCGAGGCTAGGTTCATGGCCTCGAACACCGCGCCCTCATTGGAAGCGCCGTCGCCGAAGAAGGCCACGGCCACGTCATCCTTGCCTTTGATCTTGGCCGCCAGCGCGGCACCGGCTACCAAGGGCGCCCCGGCGCCGACGATGCCGTTGGCGCCGAGCATGCCTTTTTCCAGGTCGGCGATGTGCATCGAGCCGCCCTTGCCGCCGCAGACACCGGTCTTCTTGCCGTAGATCTCGGCCATCATGCCGTACACATCGACCCCTTTGGCGATGCAGTGGCCGTGGCCACGGTGGGTCGAGGCGATGCAGTCGCTATCGCGCAGGTGCGCCATGACCCCAGCGGCCGAGGCCTCTTCGCCGGCATAGAGGTGGACGAAGCCGGGGATCTCGCCTGTGGCGAACTCCACGTGCAGGCGCTCTTCGAAGGCGCGGATGGTACGCATCACTTCATAGGCATGCAGCAGTTGGTCTGAACTGAGCTGAGTGGACATCTTGTTGTTCTCCAGGGTTTGTCTCAACAGGGTGTTGCCGGGTGCGATCGATGACTGCGGTCTGCAGCTGGTGATGGGTTGCGCTTGGCCTCCTCGTACTCTTGGCTTTTCTGGCTTGAGCAAGGTGGGTGCCAGCTTTGTCGAAGCTGCTTGTAAGTGCCGCAGCAGAGCGGTCGAACTGGCAGAGGCGACGCCGAGGGGAAGAAACCAGGGAGACGCTCGGTGCCAGCGACCACCCGGCCCAGTCGAGACGCTGAGACGCAGCGTCTCAAGCGCACCGGTAATCACGCAGCGCTTGTCGGCGCCAGGCGGCAGGCGCTTAATGACCGGACAACGACAAGAACAACAGGAACCGGAGGCCTCATGCTTGCCGCGAACTCCCGAGCCCATGTCGATTGCATCAGCCGGGTGCTGAAGAACGCCGAGCGCCTGCCCCAGGCGCCGGTGCCGCCGCTGATCCTCGATTCATGGCGCCGTTCCATGGAGCTGTACCGACTCGACCCTGGGTCCCAGCAGGGGCCGCGCATCCTTTCCCAGACCCTGCTCAACGAATGCCGTGAGCGTGCCGAACTGTTCTTGCGTATCGCCGGCGATGCCGTCGCGCGCCTGCACCAGCGGGTCCGCGGCGCTGACTACTGTGTACTGTTGACCGATGCCCAGGGGCGCACCATCGACTATCGGGTCGAGTCTGCCATTCGTAACGACTGCCGCAAGGCCGGGTTGTACCTGGGCACCTGCTGGTCGGAAGGCGAGGAGGGCACGTGTGGAGTCGCGGCGGTGCTGACCAGCAAGGCGTCAGCCACGGTGCACAAGCGCGACCATTTTCGCGCCGCGTTCATTGGCCTGACCTGTACCGCAGCGCCGGTGTTCGATCCTTGTGGTGAACTGTTGGGCGTCGTGGATGTGTCGGCCTTGCAATCGCCGGATGACCGGCGCAGCCAACACTTGATCTTGCAATTGGTCGAGCAGACCGCTCGGGAAATCGAAAATGCCTTCTTCATGCACAGCGTCCAGGGCCACTGGGTGATGCGCGCTCATGGCACTCCTGGCTACGTGGAGAGCCAGCCCGACTATCTGCTGGCCTGGGATGGCGAAGGGCGCTTGCAGGCGATCAACAGCCTGGCCCGCGAACGCCTGCTGGCGCGCCACGGGCGTTTGCCCGAGCACATCGGCGAGTTGTTCGACATGGACCAGTTACACCGCGCCAGCGAAGCGTCGGCCCAGCGGCTGCCGGGTTGGGGTGGCCTCTACGGGCGGATCAGCGCGCCGCAGCGCAGAGGGGGCGTACAGCCTTCGCAACAACCGCAGGACCCGCGCATTGAGCAGCATCTGCGTCTGGCCACGCGGGTCAAGGACTGCAACCTGGCGGTGCTGGTGCAGGGCGAGACCGGGGTCGGCAAGGAAGTCTTCGCCCGCCAGTTGCACCAGCAGAGCCAGCGCAGCGCGGGGCCCTTCGTGACCCTCAATTGCGCTGCCATTCCCGAGAATCTGATCGAGAGCGAACTGTTCGGCTATGTCGGCGGGGCCTTCACCGGGGCGTCGAGCAAGGGCATGCAAGGGCTGCTGCAACAAGCCGATGGCGGCACCTTGTTCCTCGATGAGATCGGCGACATGCCGCTGGCCCTGCAAACCCGTTTGCTACGGGTGCTGGCCGAAGGCGAGGTGGCGCCGCTGGGCGCTGCGCGGCGCGAGCGGGTGGACATCCAGGTGATCTGTGCCACCCATCGTGACCTGGCGGCGATGGTCGGCGAAGGACGTTTTCGCGAGGACCTGTATTACCGTCTGGCCAATGCTCGCTTCGAGCTCCCGCCTCTGCGAGCGCGCGAGGACCGTCTGGGATTGATTCACCGGTTGTTGATGGAAGAGGCCGCTGCCTGTGGCGTCGACGTGACACTGGCCGACGACGCGTTGCAGGCGTTGCTGGTCTATCGCTGGCCCGGCAACCTGCGTCAGCTGCGGCAAGTGTTGCGCTATGCCTGTGCGGTCAGCGAGGGCGGACAGGTGGGTTTGGCGAATCTTCCGCAGGAGGTGCGTGGTGATGCCGTGCCTTCGGCAGATCTCGGGATCTCCAGCCCCGCTCGGCAGTTGTTGCTCGATGCCTTGATCCGCCATCGCTGGAAACCGGCGGAAGCGGCGCGGGCCTTGGGGATTTCGCGGGCGACCTTGTATCGGCGGGTGCATGAACATCGGATTGAGATGCCGCGGATGAAAGGGTAACGCGGGCAAGAACCATAAAAAAACCCCGGCACCAGGGCGGGGTTTTTCCATGGATCACATCACGCTAACGCGATCACTCCTGGTTGGCCAGTTTGTGCTCGAGGTAGTGGATGTTGACGCCGCCTTTGCAGAAACCTTCATCACGCACCAGATCCCGGTGCAGTGGGATGTTGGTCTTGATGCCGTCGACGACGATCTCGTCCAGGGCGTTGCGCATGCGCGCCATGGCTTCGTCGCGGTCCTTGCCGTAGGTGATCAGCTTGCCGATCAGCGAGTCGTAGTTCGGCGGAACCGAGTAACCGCTGTACAGGTGCGAATCGACACGAACGCCGTTGCCGCCCGGAGCGTGGAAGTGCTTGACCTTGCCTGGGCTCGGAATGAACTTCTTCGGGTCCTCGGCGTTGATCCGGCACTCCAGCGAGTGACCACGGATGACCACGTCTTCCTGACGGATCGACAGCTTGTTGCCAGCGGCGATGCTGAGCATCTCCTTGACGATGTCGATACCGGTGACCATTTCCGACACCGGGTGCTCAACCTGCACGCGGGTGTTCATCTCGATGAAGTAGAAACGGCCGTTCTCGTACAGGAATTCGAAGGTGCCGGCACCGCGATAGCCGATCTCGATGCACGCGTCCACGCAACGCTTGAAGACTTCCTGGCGGGCCTTCTCGTCGATGCCGGGTGCCGGTGCTTCTTCCAGGACCTTCTGGTGACGACGCTGCAGCGAGCAGTCACGGTCGCCCAGGTGGATGGCGTTGCCTTGGCCGTCGGACAGCACCTGCACTTCCACGTGACGTGGGTTGGTCAGGAACTTCTCCAGGTAGACCATCGGGTTGCCGAAGGCAGCGCCGGCTTCGGTGCGGGTGAGCTTGGCCGAGGCGATCAGGTCCTCTTCCTTGTGCACCACGCGCATGCCGCGACCACCACCGCCACCGGCGGCCTTGATGATCACCGGGTAGCCGACGTCACGGGCGATCGCCAGGGCGACCTCTTCGTCTTCCGGCAGCGGGCCATCGGAGCCCGGTACGGTCGGTACGCCCGACTTGATCATGGCGTCCTTGGCCGAAACCTTGTCGCCCATCAGGCGAATGGTGTCGGCTTTCGGGCCGATGAAGGCGAAACCGGATTTTTCCACCTGTTCGGCGAAGTCGGCGTTTTCCGCGAGGAAACCGTAACCCGGGTGGATGGCGGTGGCACCTGTCACTTCGGCGGCAGCGATGATCGCCGGGATGTGCAGGTAGGAATCCTTGGACGATGCAGGGCCGATGCAGACCGACTCGTCTGCCAGGCCCAGGTGCATCAGTTCACGGTCGGCCGTGGAGTGCACGGCGACGGTCTTGATACCCAGTTCTTTGCAGGCACGCAGGATCCGCAGGGCAATTTCCCCGCGGTTGGCGATCAGGACTTTTTCGAGCTTCCCAGACATCGTTGGCTCTCCGCGATTCAAACGATGGTGAACAGCGGCTGGTCGAACTCAACCGGCTGACCGTCTTCGACCAGGATGGCGTCGATGACACCGCCGACATCGGCTTCGATGTGGTTCATCATCTTCATCGCTTCGACGATGCACAGGGTGTCGCCTTTCTTCACGCTCTGGCCAACTTCAGCGAAGTTCGGCGAGGTCGGCGAAGGTTTGCGGTAGAAGGTACCGACCATTGGCGAACGGATCACGGTGCCTTTCAGCGCAGGGGCGGCGGCAGCGGCTTCGGCGGCTGGAGCAGCGGCGGCGGCGACAGGTGCGGCGACGGGTGCTGCAGCGACCGGAGCCGGCGCGAAGTACTGCTGGGCAGCTGGGGTCTTGCTGTGGCGGCTGATACGGACCGACTCTTCGCCTTCCTTGATCTCCAGTTCGTCGATGCCAGACTCTTCCAGCAGTTCGATCAGTTTCTTGACTTTACGGATATCCATTAATCATCAACTCCCAAGGTTCGGTCAGGGGGCGTAATTGAAAACGTGTTCAGAACGTTTCGCTCGAACCTCGGCCCACCTGGGCCAAGGTCTCTAATCATCAGGGCTGTGCGTTGGCAGCCAGTTGTTCCAGCGCGGACTCCAGGGCCAGGCGGTAACCGCTGGCGCCCAAGCCGCAGATCACCCCTACTGCAACATCGGAAAAGTAGGAGTGATGACGGAACGGTTCGCGTTTGTGCACGTTGGACAGGTGCACTTCGATGAATGGGATGCTCACCGCAAGCAATGCGTCACGTAATGCGACGCTTGTGTGGGTGAAAGCAGCCGGATTGATCAGGATGAAGTCCACACCCTCGTTACGTGCTGCGTGGATACGGTCGATCAGTTCGTACTCGGCATTGCTCTGCAAATACTGCAGATGGTGGCCGGCGGCGCGGGCGCGCTGCTCCAGGTCCTGGTTGATCTGGGCCAGGGTCACGGCGCCGTAGTGGCCCGGTTCGCGGGTACCTAGCAGGTTGAGGTTGGGGCCGTGAAGCACCAGTAGGGTTGCCATCTGCGGATTCCTTGGATTTGTAGGGCAATTCGACACAGCGCGGCGAGTGTGCCGTAAAGCGACGGCAAGTGTCCAGTTCCCGGCAATAGCCTGCACGATAACCGAGGTTCGCGCGAAGTATGTGACCAAATGTTTAGATCTGGTCACTCACTGCCCGGTTTTTACCGGCACGCGGGAAGTTATAGACCGAGTTTGCCGCGTACGCGCGTGAGAATCTGCGCGAATTCGCCGGCGTTTATCTCGCCAATCACCCGATCGGCGGTCATTTCGCTGCCGTTCGCGGCAAAGAAAAGCAGCGCGGGCGGCCCGAACAACTGGTAGCGGTCGAGCAGGGCACGCTGCTGGGCATTGCTCTCGGTGATGTCGAAGCGCAGCAGCTTGAACGCGGCAAGCTGCGGCTGCACTTGAGCGGCATTGAGGACTTCATGCTCGATGACTTTGCAACTGATGCACCAGTCGGCGTACCAGTCGAGCAACACCGGCTGGCCGGCGGTCTTGGCCTGGGCCAGCGCAGCATCGAGGGCGGCAGGAGTGGTGATGGTCTGCCAGGCTCCGATCGTGGTGGCAGGGCTGGCGGCGGGGTTGGCGACGACGGGCGCTGGCAGTGGGCGCAGCGGGTCGCCTTGGCCGCTAAGGGCGCCGTACCAGCAGGCCAGGGCGTACACCAGCAGGGCCAGGCCAAGCAATTGCGCCAGGCGCTGGCGCGGTGCCTTGGGCACGAACTCCAGCGCGCCGAGGAACAACGCCACGCCAGCAGCCAGCAGGCCTACCAGCAGCAGCGTCAGCGGCCCTGGCAGCACGCGGCTGAGCAGGCCGATGGCCAGGCCCAGCAGCAACACCCCGATGGCATTTTTCACGGTGTTCAGCCACGGCCCGCTGCGTGGCAGCCAGGCGGCGCCGCCGGTGGCCACCAGCAGCAGCGGGGCGCCCATGCCCAAGCCCAGGGCGAACAGCTTGAGGGCGCCGCCGAGGGCGTCGCCGCTGGCGCTGATGTACAGCAGTGCCCCGGCCAGTGGCGCCGAGACGCACGGCGAGACCAGCAGACTGGACAACACCCCCAAGACCGCCGCACCGAGCAGTGAGCCACCCTGGGTACGGTTGGCGAGGCGGTCCAGGCGGTTGCTCAAGGCCTGCGGCAGCTTGAGCTCGAACAGCCCGAACATGGCCAGCGCGAACACCACGAAGAACAGGGCGAAAGGCACCAGCACCCAGGCCGACTGCAACCGTGCCTGCAGGTTGAGGCTGGCGCCGAAGACGCCCATCAAGGCACCAAGCACGGCGAACGAAGCGGCCATCGGCAGCACGTAGGCCAGCGACAGGCTGAGCCCGCGCCAGCCACCGACCTGGCCGCGCAGCACCACACCGGAAAGGATGGGCAGCATCGGCAGCACGCAGGGGGTGAAGGTCAGGCCGACGCCGGCCAGGAAGAACAGCAGCAGCGAGCGCCAGTTCCAGGCCGTGCCCGTACCGCTGTCGGCGCCACTCCCGCTGCCGGGAATGGCCAGTCGCTCGGTTTCCGGCGGGTAGCACAGGCCTTTGTCGGCGCAGCCCTGATAACTCACCAGCAGGGTGAAGGCGCGCGAATCCTCAGGCTTGCGTGGCAGTTCGATGTCCACCACGCCGTGGTACACCTCGACGTCGCCGAAGAACTCGTCGTGCTTGGCCTCGCCCTTGGGAATGACCGGCGCGCCGAGGGCGATGTCGGTAGGATCGCTGTTGAAATGGAAGCGGTGGCGATACAGGTAGTAGCCATCGGTGGCGACGAAACGCAACTTGATGGTCTGGGCGTCGGCCTGCACCAGGCTGAGCTTGAACGCTTCGTGGACCGGCAGGAAGTCAGCATCGTTGGCCAGCGAAGCGGCCCCGAGGGTGGCGCTGGGGCGGTTCTCGAGCAGGCTTCCGGTAGCGAAGGCAGGGCTGGCCAGGAGCAGGAACAGCAGGAAAAACAGGCGGCGCATGGCGGACTCGCGAGGTGGAACGTGCCGGGCATGATAGCGGAGTTGACGGTGCTTGGCAGGGGGGCGGGGCGCGTGGCGACACATGGCCGCTGGCTGGATGTTGTCTGAGCCGGCCCTTTCGCGGGACAAGCCCGCTCCCACAGGTACACCGCCAACTTCAGCAACGATGGAAATCCTGTGGGAGCGGGCTTGTCCCGCGAAAGGGCCGGCTCAGACAAACGCTCAAACCCTGAAGGCCCCCACTGCCTGGCTCAACTCACCCCCCAGGCTCAGCAACCGTTCGCCTTGCTCACGCCCCTCGCCGATGCGCTGCAGATTGTCCTCCCCCAGCACATGTATTCGCTCACTGTGGCCGCGGATCTCGCTCACCGCCCCGGATTGCTGCGCGGTGACATCGGCGATGCGCACGGCGGTATCGGAGATGGTGCGGATGGCATTGACGATTTCATCCAGCGCGCCATCTGCTGCCTGGGCCTGGCTGGCGGTGCTCTGGGCATGTTCGAGCTGATTCCGCATGCCGCTGACCGACTCCCGTGCGGCCTGCTGCAGGCGGTCGATCAACGACTGGATCTCTCCTGTGGCGCCGGTGGTGCGCTGAGCCAGCGAACGCACTTCATCGGCCACCACGGCGAAGCCTCGGCCGCTCTCACCGGCGCGTGCCGCTTCGATGGCGGCATTCAATGCCAGCAGGTTGGTCTGTTCGGCGATCGAGCGGATCACCGTCAGGACGCCGCCGATGGTGGCCGATTCTTCGGCCAATTGCTCGATCAAGCGTGCGTTGCCTTGCACTTCATCGACCAGTTCGCGCAACCCGGCCAAGCTCTGCCCGATCACCGTCTGGCCCTGTTCCACAGCGCGCCCGGCATCGCGACTGGCATCGGCGGCGGCGCTGGCGTCGCCGGCCACCTGTTGAATGGTCGCCTCCAGTTCGCCCAGGGCATCGCGGATCTGCCCGGTGTCGCCCGCCTGGCGTTGGGCGCCGTCGTGCAAGGCGGCGCTCATCCCGGCCAAGGCCCGGCTGCTACCGGCGACCTGCCCGGCGTTATGGCGCAGGGTGGCGACCAGCTCCACCAGGTACTGACGCAGGCGGTTGAGCGACGCCTGGATCTCACGCAGTTCACGGTTGGTCCGCCCCAGGGCGATGGGGGCGGCGAAATCGCCTTCGGCCCAGCGCGACAAGGCCGGCGCCAGGCTGGTCAGGGTGTGCGCCAGGCGCCGCTGGAGCGTGTCGATAAGCAGGGCGATGAAAAGGATCACACCGATCATCAGACCCTGCATCAGCCGCACTTCACCGGCGATCCGTGCATGCTGGGCGCGCACTTCCGGTTCCAGGGCGGCGATGGCCTGGCGTACGGCATCCAGGCGTTGGTTGGCGCTGGCAGCCAGGGCCGTGCGGCGTTCGATCTGTTCACGGGTGCGCTGGAGTTCGGCAGGGTAGCGGGTGAGCAGGCTCTGCAGTTCGCGTTTGAGGCTCACCGCGATGTCCTCCTGCTGGGCGCTGCCCTCGGTCTGCAAGCCCATCATGGCGGCGAAATCGTCGGCGTTGGATTCGGCGGCGCGGGTCACCCCGAGCAGCGGAAGGTTTTCGATGACCTCGGCCTGGCTACGGATCAGGTGCAGTTCTCGCTCGACTTCCTCAGCCAGCTCCGCCCGCCCGTTGCTGACCAACTTGTCACGGGCCAGCGAAAGACGGCCCAGGTGCACCGTGGCGTCCAACAGCGGCGGCAGATAGCGGTTGGCTTCAGGGCTGGCGCTGTCACGCGCGTAGCCGGACAGTTGCTCGAGGTTCGCCCCCAGCTCTCGCTCGGCCTGCAGCAACAGCGCCTGAGGGTCGCCGGCCAGTTTGCCGGCAGCCAGCAGTTCATTGCCGGTGAAGGCCTGCAGGCTGTCCAGGCTCGGGGCCAGTTTGCCTGCCAATGCCTCGGGCCAGTCGGCGAGTGACGCCTTGAGCTGCTGGTTGGCGTCGAGCGCGGCAGCATGACGCAGGGCATCGCCGCTGCCCAGGTAGGCTTGGACGTTGCGCACCGAGCCGTTCTGGAACTGTTGCGACAAGCTCAGGTAGCGCTCCATCAGTTGATAGGGGCGCTCCAGTGCCTTCTGCGACCACCACAACGTCACGCCCAAGGCGATACATACGGTAACCAGCAACAGGGTATTGAGATTGGTCAGCCACTTCAGGCGCATAGCCGCGAACTTCCTGCCGGGAGCTTGGAGATAGGCGCCTGAAGTTATGGCGGTTTTGTGACCGGGTGATGACGAGAAAGGCTGTATAGCGGAAAAAGTGGCATTCTGCCCGCATTGGTCGGGCTGGCGCTTTATTGCGCCATCTGGCGGATCGTCGCTTATACCTATGACAGTGTCTGCTTTATAGTGCAGCGTTATGGGCGCGCCGTGGCACCCTGGCACAGGCCTGTGGTCCAAGCCCCACAACCGTCGTGACTGAATTAAGGACAACGCCATGCTGGACTGGAAAAACCGCGAGGCCAAAGCCGAGCCGCGCGAGCGCGTCGATGGCCGAGGGGCCGCTGCCCGTAGCTATCTTGGTGGTCTCTGGAGCCGTGCCCTGGGCACGCTGATCGGCCTGTACCTGCTGGTGTGCATCGGCCTTGGCTGGTACTGGAGCGAGGAGCCCGACCTGTTCCCGGTGCAGCAGAACGCCCAGGCTGCGGCCGAGCGCAACAGCCAGCAGATGGTGGTGGGCTACACCACCATCGAAACCCTCAAGACCGTGGCCCAGACCCTGCTGAACAAGCCAGGTGGCTATATCTCCAACGACCGCTTCCCACCCGGCATCTGGATGGACAACATGCCGAGCTGGGAGTACGGCGTGCTGGTGCAGGTGCGCGACCTGTCGCGTGCGTTGCGCAAGGACTTCGCCCGTTCCCAGTCGCAGTCCACCGAGGACGCCGACCTGGCCAAGGCCGAGCCGCGCTTCAACTTCGACAACAAGAGCTGGATCCTGCCGTCGAGCGAGTCGGAATTCGAAGAGGGCATCAAGTCGCTGAGCCGTTACCAGTCGCGTCTCGCTGCTGGCGACAAGGGTGCGATCTTCTATACCCGCGCCGACAACCTGAACAACTGGCTGGGTGACGTTGCCACCCGCTTGGGCTCGCTGTCCCAGCGTCTGTCGGCCAGCGTTGGCCGGGTCAAGCTCAATACCACGCTCAAGACCGAGTCGGTAGCCGCCGGCCAGGCCCCGCAAGTGGACGAGCAAGTGGTCGAAACGCCGTGGCTGCAGATCGATAACGTGTTCTACGAGGCCCGCGGCCAGGCGTGGGCATTGTCCCATCTGCTGCGCGCCATCGAAGTGGACTTCGCCGATGTGCTGGCCAAGAAGAATGCTACGGTCAGCGTGCGCCAGATCATCCGTGAGCTCGAGGCTTCCCAGGAGCCGCTGTGGAGCCCGATGGTCCTCAACGGCAGCGGCTTCGGCATGTGGGCCAACCACTCGCTGGTGATGGCCAATTACATTTCCCGAGCCAACGCCGCGGTCATCGACCTGCGCCAGTTGCTGTCGCAAGGTTGAGCATGACCATTCACCCCGCCGAGGCTGCCCACCGGGCGGCTTCGGACCGCGAACGGGTGGCCTGGGTGGACGAGGCCGATCAGGTGCTCGGCGCGCTGCCCAGGGCCGAACTGCGCGAACGTGGCTTGATCGGCCGATGCACGTTCATCCTGCTGTTCAACGGCGCGGGCGAACTCTGCGTGCATCGGCGTACCTTGAGCAAGGCCCTGTATCCGGGTTACTGGGATGTCGCGGCCGGGGGGATGGTGGCGGCTGGGGAGGCTTACACCGACTCGGCGCGGCGGGAGCTGGCCGAAGAGCTGGGGATCGAAGGTGTCGAGCTGACCTTTCATGAGCGCTTCTATTTCGATCAGCCGGATAATCGCCTGTGGTGCGCGGTGTATTCGGCTGTGTCGGATGCACCCCTGCGCCTGCAACCCGAAGAAGTGATGGAGGCAAGGTTCGTCAGCTTGGCGCAGGTTGAGCGGGAGAGCCTGGAAAAACCCTATTGTCCGGACTCGTTGGCGGCATTGCAGCGGTATAAGGCAAGCTTGGGGTAATCGTGCTGGCTGTGCTCCCAGGCTCCTACGCAGTAGGGTGCAGTGGGTTCACGGGGATTGGGTCGCAAAACATTCGCAAAATGGCGCATTCCAGTACTTAGCAATCACACCAATTACCGTTACACTGCGCGCCCTTTTCGGGCTGTCGCATGTCGTGCGGCAGTAGCGCCGCCCCTGCCAGAGTGGGGCTTCGCGGTCGGCACCTGTCGACCAGTTTTTGTCCTCAGCGCAGAGGATCAAAAGTGGCCAAGAAAGCTTCTTCCTTCGCCGCCCTTGGCGGTCTCGTTTACTCCACCGATAGCGGTCGGCACTGCCCCGATTGCGGCCAGCCGGTGGACGCCTGTATCTGCAAACAGCAGGTCATCCCCGAAGGTGATGGCATCGCCCGCGTACGCCGCGAGAGCAAAGGCCGTGGCGGCAAGACCGTGACCACGGTCACCGGTGTTCCGCTGCCTCTGGACCAGCTCAAGGAGCTGGCCAGCACACTCAAACGCCGTTGCGGCACCGGGGGTGCACTGAAGGACGGCGTGATCGAGATCCAGGGCGATCATGTCGACCTGTTGATCGGCGAGCTGACCAAACAGGGATTCAAGGCGAAAAAGTCCGGTGGCTGAAGTCAGCCGCGCGTTTTCGCCCAGCACTTTCTAAACTCGTTCCCGTGGGCAGGGTCTATGACTGCACAGGGATGAATCGTCACTTTTCGCTTCTACACTGCGCCCACCACCGTGCCGGGGGCAGTGTCTTCGACTTATTCATGGGGGACTTGAATGTCCGTACGACGTACACGCAAAGACGATGGTAGCCAGTGGACCGTGGCCGACAGCCGCAGCGTTTATGGTATCCGCCATTGGGGCGCTGGTTATTTCGCCATCAATGAGGCCGGGCGCGTCGAAGTGCGCCCCAATGGCCCGGACAGCGCCCCGATCGACCTCTACGAGCAGGTCGACCAACTGCGTCAGAGCGGTCTTTCGTTGCCGCTGCTGGTGCGCTTCCCGGATATCCTGCAGGACCGTGTGCGCCAGCTGACGGGGGCGTTCGACGCCAACATCGCCCGCCTGGAATACCAAAGCCAATACACCGCTCTGTACCCGATCAAGGTCAACCAGCAGGAAGCGGTGGTGGAGAACATCATTGCCACGCAGAACGTGTCGATCGGCCTGGAGGCAGGCTCCAAGCCGGAGCTGCTGGCGGTCCTGGCGTTGGCGCCCAAAGGCGGCACCATCGTCTGCAACGGCTACAAGGACCGTGAGTTCATCCGCCTGGCGCTGATGGGCCAGAAGCTCGGTCACAACGTGTTCATCGTCATCGAGAAGGAGTCCGAAGTCGCTCTGGTGATCGAGGAGGCCGCCGAGCTCAAGGTCAAGCCGCAGGTCGGCTTGCGCGTGCGCCTGTCGTCGCTGGCTTCGAGCAAGTGGGCCGACACCGGTGGCGAAAAGTCCAAGTTCGGCCTGTCCGCCGCGCAGTTGATTTCGGTGGTGCAGCGTTTCCGTGACGCTGGCCTGGATCAAGGCATCCGTCTGCTGCACTTCCACATGGGCTCGCAGATCGCCAACCTGGCCGACTACCAACACGGCTTCAAGGAAGCCATTCGCTATTACGGCGAGCTGCGTGCGTTGGGTCTGCCGGTCGATCACATCGACGTGGGCGGTGGTCTGGGCGTTGACTACGACGGCACCCACTCGCGCAATGCAAGCTCGATCAACTACGACATGGACGACTATGCCGGGGTGGTCGTGGGCATGCTCAAGGAGTTCTGTGATGCCCAGGGCTTGCCGCATCCGCACATCTTCTCTGAAAGCGGCCGTTCGCTGACCGCGCACCATGCCATGCTGGTGATTCAGGTCACCGACGTCGAGAAGCACAACGACGAGGTGCCCACCATCGAGAACAAGGAAGCCCTGCCGCAAACCGTGCAGTGGCTGGTCGACCTGTTGGGACCGACCGACATCGAGATGGTCACCGAGACCTACTGGCGTGCCACCCATTACCTGGGCGACGTGGCGGCGCAGTATGCCGATGGCAAGATCACCCTGGCCGAGAAAGCCCTGGCCGAGCAGTGCTATTTCGCCGTCTGCCGTCGCCTGCACAATTCGCTGAAGGCCCGCCAGCGCTCGCACCGCCAGGTGCTGGATGAGCTCAACGACAAGCTCGCCGACAAGTACATCTGCAACTTCTCGGTGTTCCAGAGCCTGCCCGATACCTGGGCCATCGGCCAGGTACTGCCGATCATTCCGCTGCACCGCCTGAATGAAGAGCCGCTGCGCCGTGCGGTGCTGCAGGACCTGACCTGCGATTCCGACGGCAAGATCAACCAGTACGTCGATGAGCAGAGCATCGAGACCAGCATGCCGGTACATGCCGTCAACGAAGGTGAGGACTACCTGCTGGGCGTGTTCCTGGTCGGTGCGTACCAAGAGATCCTCGGCGACATGCACAATCTGTTCGGTGACACCGACTCGGTGAACATCTACCAGAATGCCGATGGCAGCGTGTACCACGCCGGTATCGAGACCCACGACACCATCGAGGACATGCTGCGCTATGTGCACCTGTCGCCGGAGGAGCTGATGACTCACTACCGCGACAAGGTGGCCAGCGCCAAGATCAGCGCCCGCGAGCGGACCCAGTTCCTCGATGCCCTGCGCCTGGGGCTGACGCGTTCCTCCTACCTGTCGTCCTGAGTGGGGTGTTTTCGTCGCGACGACTTTGCTGGGTTTGAGATCGAGCGCCGCGCGGGCGGCGCTCGATCTCTGCCGCCCCAAAAACCGCAAGCAGGCCCAGTCAACCCACCCACAGCCCTCGCTGCTGCAACCGCCACCCCACCCACCCCAGCGTCATCGCCCGCAACCCCATGAAGCCGAGAAACGCCAGCCATAGTCCATGGTTGCCGAATCCGCTCATCAGCCACGCCACTGGCAGCGCGATCAGCACCGACACCAACATCGCATTGCGCATCTCCCGTGCCCGCGTGGCACCGATGAACAACCCGTCCAACAAGTAGCTCCACACCGCGATCAACGGCAGCATGGCGAGGTATGGCAGGTACGGGTAGGCCGCGGCGCGTACGCTGTCGATATCGGTCTGCAGGTCGATGAACAGGTGTCCGCCGAGCAGGAAAAGGCCCGCGAAGCCAAGGCTGGTGATCAGCGACCAGCCACCGGCAACCACCAGCGAGCGGCGTAAGGTGATGCGTTCGCCAGCACCGATGGCATGGCCGCACAATGCCTCGACGGCATGGGCCAGGCCATCGAGGGCATAGGCGGTGAGCAACAGCCCGTTGAGCAGCAGGGCGTTGGCCGCCACGGTGGCCTCGCCCAGGCGCGCACCCTGTACGGTGATGGCCAGGAACACCAACTGCAGCGCCAGACTGCGCAGGAAGATGTCGCGGTTCACCGCCAGCAGAGGGCGCCAGGCCTGCCAGCGCTTGAGCGCAGCCCAGGCGACCTGCCCAGGATAGGCGCGCAGCGCCGGGCGAGTCAGGGCCAAGCCCAGCAAGGCGGCGCTCCACTCGGCTATCACCGAGGCCCGTGCCGAACCCAGCACCCCCCAGTCCAGCCCCAGCACGAACCAGAGGTTGAGTGCGATGTTCAACAGATTGGTGGTCAGCAGGATCGCCAGCGGCGCCCGGGCGTTCTGGGTACCGAGGAACCAGCCGACCAAGGCGTAACTGGCCAGTGCCGCCGGCAGGCCGAGCAGGCGCGTGTGGAAAAAGGCCTCGGTGGACTGCTGCAGCGCCGCGCTCGGTTGCATGGCATGCAATGCCAACTGGCTGAAGGGCAGGGCCAGCAGACCGATCAACAGGCCCAGGCCAGTCGCCAGCAATAGCCCTTGCGCCAGTACCTGACGCAGCGCAGCGCCATCGCTGCGCCCGGCCGCCTGGGCGGCGAAACCGGTCGACCCCATGCGCAGAAAGCCCAGCAGACCGACCATGAAAGTGAACAGGGTGGCGCCCACCGCCACGGCGCCCAATTGGTGGGCATGGGGCAGATGGCCGATGACGGTGCTGTCGACCAGCGCCACCAATGGCACCGAAATGTTGGAAAGGATCATCGGCGCGGCCAGCGCCCAGACCCTGCGGTGGGTGGGGCGGTCGCGCCAGTCGGTTAACACGGGCATGGTCGTTCCTGTTTCGAGGCAGACCGCATTGTAGCGGCCCTGGCAACCTCTGCGTGCGAACGCGGTCTCATTCGTCGGCCAGGCGCGGGTATCGCGTCGGCCGTTACGTTATAGTTGCTGCCTTCATCGACACGCTGCCCAAGAGTTCCTACTCCATGTTCAACAAAGGATTGTTGCTGGCCTGCGCGCTGGCGTTGCTCAGTGCATGTGACTCTTCCACCCCTGACAAGCCGGAGCCTGCGCAAAAGCCTGCCGCCAGTGCTGCCGCGCCCGCGCCCAAACACGAAGACCCGGCGCTGCTGGCCAAGCGTTACGCGGGCCGTGAGCTGAGCGTGGTGGATGTCTCGGAGGTGCAGATCGACGGCGCCAGCGCCCTGTCGGTCAGCTTCTCGGCGCCGCTGGAAGCCGACCAGGACTTCGCCGCCCGCGTGCACCTGGTGGATACCGTCAAAGGCAAGCTCGACGGCGCCTGGGAGCTGTCCGACAACCAGATGGAACTGCGCATGCGTCACCTGGAACCGCAGCGCAAGCTGGTGCTGACCGTCGACAAGGGCCTGCGTGCGGTCAATGGCCAGCAACTGGCCGCCGAGTCGATCAGCCGCTTGGAAACCCGGGACATGCAGCCGACCGTCGGCTTCGCCAGCCGTGGTTCGTTACTGCCTACGCGCTTGGCCGAAGGGCTGCCGGTCATTGCCCTGAACGTCGCCAAGGTCGATGTCGAGTTCTTCCGGGTCAAGCCAGACATGCTCTCGAGCTTCCTCGCCAACTGGGGCCGCAACAGCAGCCTGTACTACTACCAGTCGAAAGAGACTCTGCAGATGGCCGATCTGGTCTACAGCGGCCGCTTCGACCTCAATCCGGCGCGCAATACCCGCGAGACCGTGCTGCTGCCGATCGCCGGCATCAAGCCGCTGCAGGAGCCAGGCGTGTACCTGGCGGTGATGCGGGCATCGGGCACCTATGATTACTCGCAGCCTGCCACGCTGTTCACCCTGAGCGACATCGGCGTCTCGGCCCACCGCTACCGCGACCGTATCGACGTGTTCGCCCAGGCCCTGGAAGGCGGCAAGGCACTCAAGGACGTCAAGATCGAGTTGCATGACGCCAAGGGCAAGCTGCTGGCCCAGGCCAGCACCGATGGCGCCGGCCATGCGCAGCTACCGATCACCGCCAAGGCCGATACCTTGATCGCCACCCAAGGCGTGCACACCACGTTGCTGCGACTGAACAGCGCCGCCCTTGACCTTGCCGAGTTCGACATCACCGGCCCTCAGGCCAATCCGTTGCAGTTCTTCATCTTCGGCCCGCGCGACCTTTACCGTCCAGGCGAGACGGTGCTGCTCAACGGCCTGCTGCGCGACCAGGACGGCAAGCCGGTCAAGGCCCAGCCGGTCAATGTGGAAGTGCGTCGCCCCGATGAGCAGGTGAGCCGCAAGTTCGTCTGGGAAGCCGATGCCAACGGCCTGTTCCAGTACCAACTGCAATTGGCCGGCGAGGCCCCCACCGGGCGTTGGCAACTGCTGCTCGACCTGGGGGGTGGGCGCAAGCAGGTGTACGAATTCCTGGTCGAGGACTTCCTTCCCGAGCGCTTGGCATTGGAACTCAAAGGCAGCGCCAAGCCGCTGTCGCCCGAGCAGAATGCCCGCATCCAGGTCACGGGTCGTTACCTCTATGGCGCTCCGGCTGCCGGCAACCGCCTTAGCGGCCAGGCCTATGTGCGCCCGCTGCGTGAAGCGGTGCCGGCCCTGCCGGGCTACCAGTTCGGTGCGGTCACCGAGACCGATCTGAACCAGGATCTGGAGCTGGACGAAGTCACCCTCGACCAGGCCGGCAAGGCCGTGCTGAACATCGAAAGCCGTTGGGCCGAGGCGCGTTCGCCGTTGCAACTGACCGTGCAGGCCAGCCTGCAGGAATCCGGTGGGCGGCCGATCACCCGCCGCCTCGAGCAACCGATCTGGCCTGCCGAGCGGCTCCCGGGACTGCGTGGCCTGTTCGACGGTGAGGAAACCGACAGCGACGGACCGGTGGAATTCGAGTTCCTGGTGGCTGATCGCGAGGGTCACAAGCTCGCTGCCGACGAACTCAAGGTGCGCTTGGTCCGCGAGCGCCGCGACTACTACTGGAACTACTCCGACAGCGACGGCTGGAGTTACAACTACAACGAGAAATTCCTCACCCAGAGCGAGCAGACCGTCAGCGTCAACGCCGGCTCCACGGCCAAGCTCACCTTCCCCGTGGAGTGGGGCCCGTACCGCGTCGAGGTCGAAGATCCCGAGACCGGGCTGGTGTCCAGCGAGCGCTTCTGGGCAGGCTACCGCGTCCAGGACAACGCCGAAGGCGGCGCCGTGCGCCCTGACCAGGTCAAGCTGGCGCTCGATCAACCAGCCTACGTCGATGGCGCCACCGCCAAGGTCACCGTGACCCCGCCGGCGGCCGGCAGCGGCTACCTGATGATCGAGTCCAGCGATGGCCCATTGTGGTGGGAGGAAATCGACGTGCCAGCCGAAGGCAAGACCTTCGAGGTGCAGCTGGACAAGCAGTGGGCCCGGCATGACCTGTACATAAGCGCCCTGGTGATTCGCCCGGGCGAGCGCAAGGCCAATGCCACGCCCAAGCGTGCCGTGGGCGTGCTGCACCTGCCGCTGGCCCGTGCCGACCGCAAGCTCGCGCTCAGCCTGCAGGCACCGGAGAAGATGCGTCCGAAGCAACCGCTGACGGTTCGCTTCAAGGCCGCCAACGCCGACGGCAGCATTCCCAAGCACGTGCATGTGCTGTTGTCCGCCGTGGACGTGGGCATCCTCAACATCACCGACTTCAAGACCCCTGACCCGTTCGCCAGCCTGTTCGGGCGCAAGGCCTACGGCGCCGATCAACTCGACATCTACGGCCAACTGATCGAAGCCGGCCAGGGCCGCCTGGCCAGTCTGGCGTTCGGCGGTGACGCGGCCATGGCCAAGGGCGGCAAGCGCCCCAACACCACGGTGAACATCGTCGCCCGGCAGAGCGTACCGGTGACCCTGAACGAGCAAGGTGAAGGACAGGCGACGGTGGACATTCCTGACTTCAACGGCGAGCTGCGCTTGATGGCCCAGGCCTGGACCGATGAGCACTTCGGCATGGCCGAAGGCAAGACGGTGGTCGCCGCGCCGCTGATTGCCGAGCTGTCGGCGCCGCGCTTCCTCGCCGGTGGTGATCGCACCAACCTGGCGCTGGACCTGGCCAACCTGTCTGGTCGCGCGCAACAACTCAACGTCGACGTCAGTACCGAGGGCCAGCTGAGTCTGGCCGACAGCGCTCGACAGGCTGTCACCCTGGGCGAAGGCCAGCGCAGCACACTGCTGATTCCGGTGCAGGCCGAGGGTGGCCTGGGGCAGGGCAAGGTGCACGTGCGCGTCACCGGCCTGCAATTACCCGGCGAGCCCACCGGTGTATTCGAGCGCGAGTGGACCTTGGGCGTGCGTCCGGCCTACCCGGCGATGCTCAAGCACTACCGCGTGGCCCTCAAGGAGCAGCCATGGTCGCTGCCTGAGGGTGACCTGGCGGCGTTCGAACCGGCCGGCCTGGAGGCCAGCCTGGCCTTGTCCAGTCGACCGCCGTTGAACCTCGCCGAGCAGATCCGTGCCCTCGAAGCCTACCCCTACGGCTGTCTGGAGCAGACCACCAGCGGACTCTATCCGTCGTTGTACGCCGATGCCGAAAGCCTCAAGCGCCTGGGTATCAAGGGCGAGCCGGCCGAGGTGCGCAAGCGCAAGATCGAAATGGGCATCGAACACCTGCTGGGCATGCAACGCTACAACGGCAGCTTCGGTCTGTGGAGTTCGGACAGCGAAGAGGAGTACTGGTTGACCGCCTATGTCACCGACTTCCTGCTACGCGCACGCGACCAGGGTTATGGCGTGCCGGCCGAAGCCTTGAAGAAGGCCAACGAGCGCCTGCTGCGTTATCTGCAGGAGCGCAACCTGATCGAAGTCGACTACAGCGAGAACGCCGAGCACACCCGCTTTGCCGTGCAGGCCTATGCTGCACTGGTGCTTGCGCGAAGCCAGCAGGCGCCGCTGGGAGCGTTGCGCAGCCTGTTCGAGCGCCGTGCCGACGCGCGCTCCGGCCTGCCGTTGGTGCAGCTGGCAGTAGCGCTGGACAAGATGGGCGACAAGCCACGTTCGCAACAGGCCCTGCAAGCTGGTTTGGGCATCGCCCGCAGCAAGGGCTGGATGGCCGACTACGGCAGCAGCCTGCGTGACCAGGCGTTGATCCTGGCGCTGCTACAGGAAAACAACTTGGCCAGCGGCCAGGTCGACCAGCGCCTGTTCGCGCTCTCCGACGAACTGGCGGCCAACCGTTGGCTGTCGACCCAGGAGCGCAATGCCCTGTACCTGGCCGGTCGTGGCCTGCTCGGCAAGCCCGAAGGGCAGTGGCAGGCGCGCCTGGACAGTGCCGGCGAAGTGCGCGTGCTGAACAATGCCGAGTCCGGCCTGAAGCTCGAAGGGCCGTTGTTGGCGTCGCCGCTGAGCATACAGAACGAAAGCGGCGAGACGCTCTACCAGCAACTGACGCTGTCGGGCTATCCGCGCCAGGCGCCGGCGGCCATGGGCAACGGCATGGAAATTCGTCGCGAGTACCTGGGCATGAACGGGCAGGCGCTGGACCTGCACAACCTGCGCAGCGGCGATCTGGTCCTGGTGCACCTGGCGCTCAAGTCTCAAGAGCGGGTGCCGGACGCCCTGGTCGTCGACCTGCTGCCGGCGGGCCTGGAACTGGAAAACCAGAACCTGGCACAGAGCGCGGCCAGTCTGGACAACGCCAGCAACGCGGTGAAGCAGTGGCGCGAGTCGATGCAGAACGCCAGCGTGGTGCACCAGGAATACCGTGACGACCGTTACGTGGCGGCGCTCAAGCTCGATGGTTACGGCACCACCCACCTGCTGTACCTGGCCCGTGCGGTGACACCTGGCACTTATCGCGTGCCGCCGCCGCAGGTCGAGTCGATGTACCGGCCGAACCTGCAGGCCGTGGGTGATGGGCAGGGAGAGATGACGGTCAGAGCGCGCTGAGGCGAAAGCTGCAAGCTACAAGCGAAGCAGAACGCGTTTCTTGCAGCTTGCAGCTTGCGGCTTCAGTGAATGACCCAGCTCATCACCCACAACCCCAGCACCAGCCAGATGATCCCGGCGATGATCGAGGCACGCATGAAGGCGCGGATGGCCGAGTACAGCAGCAACAGGCCGATGATCAGGGCCAGGATGCTGATCAGTGAGGTGTCCATGCCCAGCGTACGGGCCAGGCCGTCGATGAAATTGCCCCCGGCGTTGGCCAGCAGGTTGAATAACCCGCTAAAGACATCGACGATGAAGCGGATCAACGACCCTAGTGCCTGACCAAGCCACTCGAAAAAACCTTCTACATGCATAGTTGCTTCCTGATAGACGAATCGGCGCGGTTGCCGTTCCCAAGCCTTTGGCCATCACCTGGCCGGGTCGGTTCCCGATGCCAAGCTTAGCCCGCCCGCGTACGCGCATGGGCAAGTGCTTGCGCACCGCGACCCTGGGTCTGCTGCTGACGCTTGGCTTGCTGTGGCTGGCTGACCGACTCTGGCCGTTGCCGCTGCCGGGCGATGACTTGGCGCGAGTGGTGCTGGCCGAGGACGGCACACCCCTGTGGCGTTTCGCCGACGCCGACGGCGTATGGCGCTATCCGATCAGCCCCGACGAGGTTTCGCCGTTGTACCTGCAGGCCCTGCTGACCTACGAGGACCGCTGGTTCTACCAGCACCCCGGGGTCAACCCGCTGGCCCTGGTGCGCGCCGCCTGGCTCAACCTGCGGGGCGGGCGTGTAGTGTCCGGTGGCAGCACGTTGTCGATGCAGGTAGCGCGTCTGCTCGATCCCCACGACCGGACCCTGGCGGGCAAGCTGCGTCAGTTGTGGCGCACGTTGCAACTGGAATGGCACTTGTCCAAGCGCGACATCCTCCAGCTGTACCTCAATCGCGCCCCCTTCGGTGGAACGTTGCAGGGCGTGGCGGCGGCCAGCTGGGCATACCTGGGCAAGTCGCCACGTCACCTCACCCCTGCCGAAGCCGCATTGCTCGCGGTGTTGCCCCAGGCGCCCAGTCGCTTGCGCCCGGACCGCCACCCCGAACGCGCCCAGCGCGCCCGCGACAAGGTATTGCAACGCCTGGACGAGTATCAGGTATGGCCGGCCAGACAAATCGCCGAGGCCCGCGAGGAACCCTTGCTTCTGGCGCCACGCCAGGAGCCGGCACTGGCCCCGTTGCTGGCGCGTCGGCTGAACACCCCCGCTAGCCCACCGCTGATCCGCACCACCCTGGATGCATCGTTGCAGCGGCGCCTGGAAGACCTGCTGCTGGGCTGGCGTGCGCGCCTGCCCGAGCGCACGTCGGCGGCGATCCTGGTGGTCGATGCACAGAGCATGGCGGTGCGCGCCTACCTCGGTTCGGTCGATCTCACCGATGCGCGCCGTTTCGGTCATGTCGACATGGTGCGTGCGCTGCGTTCGCCCGGCTCGACGCTCAAGCCGTTCCTCTATGGCCTGGCCATGGACGATGGGCTGATCCACTCCGAGTCGTTGTTGCAGGATGTGCCACGTCGTTATGGCGACTACCGGCCCGGCAATTTTTCGATGGGCTTCAGCGGCCCGGTATCGGCCAGCTCGGCACTGGCGCTGTCGCTCAACCTGCCGGCGGTGCAGTTGCTCGAGGCCTATGGTCCGAAGCGCTTCGCTGCGCAGATGCGCATGGCCGGCGTGCCACTGGCATTGCCGCCGCTCGCAGAGCCTAACCTGTCGTTGATTCTCGGCGGCGCCGGTAGCCGTCTGGAAGATCTGGTCGGCGGTTATGCAGCGCTGGCCCGTGCTGGCCAGAGTGCCCAGGTGCGCCTGCAACCGCAGGACCCGTTGGTGCAGCGACGGCTGATGTCGCCGGGAGCGGCGTGGATCGTTCGACGCATCCTCAGTGGCCAGGCGCGACCGGACCGTGACCCCCATGCCGAGTTGGTGCAGCGACCGCAGCTGGCCTGGAAGACTGGCACCAGCTACGGATTTCGCGATGCCTGGTCGATCGGCGTAGGGCCGCGCTACCTGATCGGCGTGTGGATCGGCCGTCCCGACGGCACTCCGGTACCTGGCCAGTTCGGCCTGGCCTCCGCTGCACCGTTGATGCTCCAGGTGCATGACCTGCTGAGCAACCGCGACAGCCAGCGAGGTCTGAGCCCGCCTGTGGAGCAGGTTCCCGCCAGTGTCGGGGTTGCCGCGATCTGCTGGCCGTTGGGCATGCCAATGAACCGCCAGGACCCCAACTGTCGGCGTCAGCGCTTCGCCTGGACCCTTGAAGGCACCACGCCACCGACCTTGCAGGCTGCCGACCAGCCGCTCGGGCTGGGCCTGCACGAGCGGGTCTGGGTCGACGCCCAGGGCCTGCGTGTCGACGCGAGTTGCCCAGGCGCCATGGCCCGCGACATCGCGCTCTGGCCCGCGCCATTGGAACCTTGGTTGCCGCGCAGTGAACGGCGTGCGGCGCGGATGCCGGCGGTGTCCACCCACTGCCCGCCACACACAGCGCCGAGCGCGCCGCCCTTGTCGATCGTCGGCGTGCGCCCGGGCGATCACCTGCGCCGTCCGGCGCAGAGCAGCGAGCCGCTGCAATTGTATGTTTCGGCGCTGGGCGGTGGTGGGCGGCGCTGGTGGTTCCTCGACGGTCAGCCATTAGGCGAGACCGAGGCACAGGGCAACTTGCTGGTGCGCTTCGAGCGCACGGGGCAGGTCGAGCTCAGTGCCCTTGACGAAAGCGGCGAGACCGCCCGGGTGGCGTTTCAGGTCGAGTGAGACGTCGCCAATGCAGGTCGACGACCGGTGGCCCAGCGCCTAGGCTTGTGGTTGCAAGCTGTGGCATGGATGGGGCGAGCAGGGAGTGTCCGCATGCGTCAGTGGGTGGTGACCTGGTTGGCCTTGTCCTCGACCTGTGCAGCGGGCGCCGCACCGCTGCCGGCGTTCATGTCCGGCAGCGCCGATGAAAGCCTGCTACCGGCCAGCAACCTGTCCATCGATGTCTATCAGCCCGTGGGCGCCGGTCAGTTATCCTCGATTGAGGGCGTGCATCCGCGTCCGGCGCTGGACCTGAACACCCGGGTGCACCTGCGCAAGGTGCGTTTCGAGGGCGGCACGGTCTATCCGCTGAGTGACCTGCGCGAGCACTTCGAGCCTTTGCTCGGCCAGGACGTGACCGTGGCGCAGCTGGTGACCTATGTCGAACGGCTCACCCAGCGCTACCAGGAGGACGGCTACTTCTTGTCGTATGCCTACCTGGTGCCCGAGGGCCTGGCCGATGGCCGGGTCAGCGTGGTGCTGGTCGAAGGTTACGTAAGCGACTGTGAGATCCTCGGTGAGATTGGCCCCGGGGCGGCCTACCTCGAGCAGTTGCTGGGCCAGCTCAAAGCCGAGCGCCCTTTGACGCGCCAGTCCTTCGAACGCTATACCGGGCTGATCGCGCGCATCCCTGGTGTGTCCTTGCAGGCCCGGACCCTGCAACCCGGTGCCAACGAACAGGCCATGCGCCTGGTCGTCCAGGTGGCGCGCCAGTCGATCTCGGCCGGCCTCACGTTCGCCGATGGCAGCCGCGACAGCCCACAGACGTTGTTGAGCGTTGCCAGCCAGGCGCAAACACGCTTGGCCGAGCGACTCAGCGCTGCCGTGCTGGTGCCGCCTGGGCAGGACGAAGCGCATTACTGGCGGCTGGATTATGGTCAGTTCATCGATGCCCAGGGCAGCCAGATCCTGGCTTCGGCGATGCGCTATCGCAATCATTCGAGCACCCGCCTCCGTCTGAACCACGGCGGCTACGGCACCCGTGAGCGCGACAACCAGCGCTACAGCGTGGGTATCAGCCAGCCTTTGATCGTCGCCCCGGACCAATGGCTGGATGCGCGGGCGCTGTTCGAGGTGGGCAGCGATCGCAGCGATATCGAGGCAGAGGCTACCGGCCGACCTGCCCGCGATGGAACCGACCTTCGCGTGCTGGGGTTCGAGACCGATTGGCGCGAGCGCGAAGGCGGACGGCTGCGTCTGGTCAGTGGCAGCGTCCACCAGGGCCTCGACCAGTTTGGGGCGAAAGCCGATGGCCAGGCAGACCTGGATTTTCTGCGCCTGCGTCTGCTCGGTGTGCAGCGCGATGCCTGGTCGGGCAACTGGCAAGGTGTGCTGTCGGGCGCGTTGTACTGGAGCGATGACCACCTGCCGGACAGCGAGCGCGCGCCCTTCGGCGGGCAGCATTTCGGTCGAGGTTATCCGAGTGACCAGGCCGCCGGCGACAAAGGCTGGGGCCTGGCCTACGAAATCAACTACCGGGTCCACCGCGCAGGCGCCTGGTTTCCGACCTTGCAACCCTATGTGGTGCTCGACACCGCCCGTGCCTGGTTCAACCGTGGTGGCATCGAAGATGCCCGTCTGGGCTCGTTGGCCATGGGGTTGCGCGCCGGCGATGGCAAGACCTACGACCTGACCCTGGAACTGGCCAAGCCCCTGGCGGACATCGCCCTGGACAGCCTCGACCGCCAGCCTCGCCTGAGCCTGAGCGTCAGCCTACAGCTGTAGCGGCTCCCCGACCGGAGTGGGAAACAGGTTGGCGAGGGTCGCCAGCAGGCGAGCGTGGTAGATCGGCTTGCGGTACAGGTCGAGGACCTGCAGGCGCAGCAGGTCGTTGACGTCATCCAGGTCAGCCTGGCCGGAGACCACGATGACGGGCAGATGTTGGCGCTCGGTGTGGTCGCGCAGGTGCCTGATCAGATCGACGCCGCTTGCTTCCGGCATGCACAGGTCGGTGATGACGAGCACCACGTCGGGATGACGGGTGAGCGTCTGCAACGCCTGTGCTACCGATGTGGCGCAGTGGCAACAGAAACCATGGTTGTCGAGCAGCTCGGCGAGTTCGGCCAAGGCCTCTTCCTCGTCATCGACCAGCAGGATCTGATGGCGCGCTGTAGGCATACGGGCTCCTGTTGCGAGGGAGGACGATCGCGCCGTCGACGGTCAGGATTTCGGCGTGATGGCGGTCTGGATGGTGTTCATCAGGGCGGTCACCTGTTCCGAGATGGGGGTGACGAACGCCGCCAGCGCGACGGCGACCATCGCCGCGATCACGGCGTACTCGATCCCGGATGCACCTTCCTTGCTTTGCAGGAACAGCTTGCAGCGGATGTACAGCTTGGTGAGCAACATGGCACTTCTCCTTGCGCCGGGGCGCGACGTGGGGCATCGCTGGTTGATGCCTCATTGCCATCAGAGCATTGTCAAGGTTGGCGATGTCGCAATAGTAATAAGTAGCTATTCCTAAAGTATTAATGGCGATTAGCGCATCTAACTGATTGTTTTGCCAAGGCGTCAATTTCGTGGCTGAAAAAGAACGACCCGATAAGTGGCGAACCGCCGGTCTTGCGCTAACTTCTGGATGCACAATGGTTTCTTTTTGCCATCACCTATCTGGGTGTAGGGAGAGCGGTCATGAGCAGTCGCTTGACCATGGTCTTGGCGAGTGTGTTCTTTGTCGCGGCCTTGTTGGCCGGCTACTGGGGCTTGATGCTCAGTCGACCTGCGCCGGCGCCGGTAGTCGCCGCTCCGAGTGTTGCCGTCGATCCTCAGCAGCCGCCCCCGGTGGCACCTGCGCCTGTGGCCCAGCCGCACCGTTCACCGGTGGTGGTGGTGCGGCGTGCCGTGCCTGCGTACACACCGCTGACCGAAGACGACCTGTTGGTGGAGCAGTTGCAAGTGGCTCCGGCTGGAGCCTATCAACAGGTCGAGCAGGTGCTTGGACGTAGCAGCAGTCGGGCTCTGGCCGAGGGGACCTGGCTCGATGTACAGACGTTCCAGGCCGCCGGCCCGCTGGCCCGCATGATCCGTCCCAACGAGCGCGCGGTGGCGGTGGCGGTGGACGATGTGATCGGCGCCGGTGGCCAGCTGAGCCCTGGCGATTACGTCGATGTCCTGTTGTTCCTGCGCGAGGATGCCGCCAATCCACAGGCCTCGGCCCAGGTGGTGCTGCCGGCATTGCGCGTGTTGAGCGTGGATCGCCAGGTGGGTCTGGCCAACGATGGCCGCCCGGCTTTGAGCGCCCAGGAGCAACAGGACAGCCGCCGAGACGCCGTCGGCAACAATACCCGTACCGTGGCGCTGGCCGTGCCGCAGGCCTTGGCCAGCCGGCTGATGCTGGCGGCCCAGGCCGGCACCTTGCGCCTGGCGGTGCGCAGCGCCGACGAGCGTCTAGCCAGCCTGGACCCGGCCGAGCCGCTGTCGCAACGCCTCGACCGTGACCTTTATCGCTTCAATCAATTGGCCCAGGTTCCCGTGGCCAAAGCCGCTGCGCCGGGTCGGACACCCGGCATGCAGGTGATACGCGGCGCACAGACCGACACTCGCCCATCGTCCCCCTGACCGAGCAAGGATGCCGCCATGCGCAGTTTCGTACGTGATGCCGTGCGAATGTTCACCGTTATCGGCGTGGCCGCGCTGGCACCGGTTAGCCAGGCCGCCGATCCGGCGTGCGCGGCGGTCGGTCGCTTGCCAACGGTGATCGAGATCGATCAGGGGCAACAGGAGGAGCTGCGCCTGCCGCTGGCGATCCAGCGGGTGGCGGTCGGTGAGCCCAGGGTCGCCGACGTGCAGGCCAGTGGCGATCGGGCGGTGTTGCTGACCGGCGTGGCGCCGGGCAACACCAGCTTGATGCTGTGGACTCCCTGCGCAGCCGGCCCCCATCGCGCCATGCTGTTCGTCAAAGGTCAAGCCAGCGTCGACATGGCGCCAGGGGCGCAGTTGCCATCGCAGGACATCCAGTTACCCAGCCAGGTGCAGGCCGATATCCGCTTCGTCGAGGTGCGCCGCAACAAGTACAAAGAGGCGGGAGCGAGGTTGTTCTTCAAAGGTTCGAACAACAGCCTGATCGGCTCGCCCGGGACGGTGCCGGGCACGACCGTCAGCCCAGGCTCGGTGCCCAACGCCACCCCGGCCATTCCTCTCGACGACGGGGTCTTCAACATCGTCTGGGGCGGTGGCAGCAGCCGCTTCCTGGCCGCGATCAATGCGCTGGAGAACAGCGGTTTTGCCTACACCCTGGCACGCCCCAGCCTCACCGTGCTCAGTGGCCTGACCGCGAGCTTCCTGGCCGGCGGTGAGATACCGATCCCAGTACCCAGCGCCGGCAGTGACAACGTCTCCATCGAGTACAAGGAATTCGGCGTACGCCTGGCCCTCACGCCGACGGTGGTCAGCCGCGATCGCATCACCCTCAAGGTGGCACCGGAGGTCAGTGAGCTGGACTACAACAATGCCGTCAACATCGCCGGCACCCTCGTGCCTGGCCTCAGCGTGCGTCGCACCGACACCAGCATCTCGCTGGCCGATGGCGAGAGCTTCATCATTAGCGGTCTGGTCAGCAGCAATACCCGCTCCTCGGTCGACAAGCTGCCTGGCCTGGGGAATCTGCCGGTGCTGGGAGCCTTCTTCCGCCAGTCATCACTGGTGCGTGAGGAAACCGAATTGTTGATGATCGTCACCCCACACCTGGTCCAGCCGCTGGCGGCCAATGCCCGGTTGCCGCAACTGCCCGGCGAGAACCTGCGTACCTACGACCCCAGCTGGGGTCAGTTGTTTTTCCTGGAGAACGGCAACTTCGATGGCCGTGGTGGGTTGTCACGATGAACGAGAGTCTCAACCAGACATACCTGGCCATCACCCGTAACGAGGACGACCTGCACTGGCTGCAAGGCGCCCTGGCGCCGCTGGGACAGGTCATCGGCGCGAGTGGTGGCAGCCTCGACGAGCTGCTGGCGCTGGTCGATGTCACCTTCGCCAGTCTGGTGTTCATCGGTCTGGATCGTGAGCAACTGGTCAACCAGTGCGCGCTGATCGAAGGCGTGCTGGAAGCCAAGCCGATGCTGGCGATCGTCGCCTTGGGCGATGGCATGGACAACCAACTGGTGCTGCATGCCATGCGTGCCGGTGCACGGGATTTCGTCGCCTACGGCTCGCGTGCCAGCGAGGTGGCCGGCCTGGTGCGGCGCCTGGGCAAGCGTTTGCCACCGGCTGCGAGCAATCCCAAGGTGGGCGGACTGAGCGTGTTGTACAGCGCCCAGCGCGGCACCGACGGTGCGCTGCTGACTTCGCACCTTGCCCAAGTGGTGCAGGACAGTGGCCAGCAGACGCTTCTGCTCGATCTTGGCCTGCCCAGCGGTGACAGCCTGGCCTTGCTCGGCCTGGAGGCATCGTTCAACTTCGGCGATGCCCTGCGCCACCTGCGCCGCCTCGATGCGACCCTGATCGACAGTGCCTTCACCCGCGCGCCCGGAGGGTTGCGTATTCTCGGCTATGCACCGGGCGACGATACGCTGAAGGCGACCAGTCCGGCCGAGTTGTACATGCTGCTAAGCGCACTGCGCCAACATTTTCAGCACATCGTCGTCAACCTCACCGGCCAAGCCGACAGCGAGGCCTTGCGCACCATCATCAGCCACTGCGACAAGCTGATGCTCTGTACCGACCAGAACATCCTCGACTGCCGACGCAACCTCGACGTACTCGAACAGTGGCGCGACCGCGGCATCAAGCTCGAGCATGCCAGCCTGCTGGTAGATCGTTACCTGCGCCAGGTGGCGCCGGATGCCGATGCCTTGGCCAAGCGTTATGGCTTGCCGCTGCTCAAGGTGCTGCCGTATTGCCCGGAAGTGCGCCTCAATGCCAAGAACCAGGGCCTGAGCCTGTTCGACCTGGCCCCGCGAGAAAGCCTCAGCCAGTCTCTGCGGGCCTTGGGCGAGCGACTGGCCCGGCGTTCCGAAGCCCTTGCGCCGCCGCCGCTGAACTGGCTGCGCAGGTTGTGGGGCAGCCGATGAGCAACGACCGACCCTTCGGCGGCCAACGCCACCAGGCGAGCGATCCCCAGGCACTCAAGCGCGCCTTGCACCGATGCGTGATCGACGCCATCGAGGACAGCGGCCGCAACCTGCTGGAAGGTGCGCGTCCGGCGCTGAGCCAGTTTGTCCTGGAACAGGTGGCCGACTATGTCGCGCGCCTGCGCCTGGCCCTGTCGCGTTACGAGATGGAGCGCCTGGCCGAGGAACTGGTGGACGAACTGACCGGCTATGGTCCGTTGGAAGTGCTGTTGCGCGACCCCAGCGTGACCGAGATCCTGGTCAATGGGCCTTTCCGGGTGTTCGTCGAGCGGGCAGGGCTGTTGCAGCAGACCGATCTGCGTTTCATCGACGCCCACCATGTGGAGCGCGTGATGCAGCGCATCCTCGCGCCATTGGGGCGACGCCTGGACGAGTCGTCGCCGATGGTCGATGCCCGTATGCCTGACGGCAGCCGGGTCAATGCGATCATTCCGCCGGTGGCGCTGGACGGGCCCTGCCTGTCGATTCGCAAGTTCCGCCAGGACATGCTCAAGAGTGCCGATCTGCTCGCGACCCGGGCCATCGACCAGGCGCTGTTCGATTTTCTCGAACGTGCCGTGGGCAGGCGCTGCAACATCCTGGTCAGCGGCGGGACCGGCACCGGCAAGACTACCTTGCTGAACATCCTCAGCCAGATGATCGCCCCCCACGAGCGCCTGGTGACCATCGAGGATGTGGCCGAGCTGCAGTTGCACCATCCCCATGTGGTGCGTCTGGAAACCCGTCCTCCGAATGTCGAGGGCCATGGCGAGATCAAGGCCAGCGAGCTCATCCGCAACGCCTTGCGCATGCGCCCCGACCGGATCCTGCTGGGCGAAATCCGCGGGCCGGAGGTGCTCGATGTGCTGACTGCGATGAACACCGGGCATGATGGCTCGATGAGCACCGTGCACGCCAACACCGCCATGGACGCGCTGCTGCGCCTGGAGACGTTGGTGGGCTTGAGTGGGCGCCAGATTGCCGAGAAGACCTTACGACAGATGGTGTGTGCAGCGCTCGACGTGGTCATCCAGCTGACTCGTCTGGCCGATGGCCGTCGCGTCGTCAGCGAGGTGCTGGAAGTGGTGGGCCTGCGTGACGACGTCTACGTGACCAATACTCTGTTCCGTTTCGACCGGCGTGGCGGCGACGGTTTCGTGCGCGAGGCACCCAACCCCGCCGGGATAAAACTGCGTCACGAAGGCTTGCTGTGATGGGGCCGCTGCTGCTGTCGCTGTCGGTGCTGCTCTTGGGCTGCGCCTTGCTGCTGTTGCGCCTGGGTTTGCACAAGCGTGGGGAGGAGCGTGTGCTGCAACGCCGGGGCCGCGCACTCGAGGCATTGCGCACCCCCGCGACGCGTCAGCGCTGGCTCGACGCCAGGCTGCAACGCGCCGGCCTCGATCCGGCGGGGGTACGTCTGCGTCCGTGGGCGCTGGGCTGGCTCGGGGGTGTGGCGCTGGGATTGTTGCTGGGTAGCTGGTGGGTGGCGTTGCTCCTGTCGCTGGGGATTCCACTGGCTGCGCAGGCCTATCTGACCTGGCGGTATCGACGGCGCATGCGGCGCATCATCGAGCAGCTTCCGGGACTACTGGATTACAGCGTGCGCAGCCTGAAGGCCGGGCGCACCTTGACCGACGCCGTCCTCGGAGGCCTGGAGAACACCCGTGAGCCGCTGCGTGCGGCAATGCAGCGGGTCCAGCGCAACGTGCAACTGGGTGTGCCGCTGGAAGACGCTCTGAGCGAACTGGCGGAGCTCTATGGACAGGACGAACTGCGCGTATTCGCCCTGGGCCTGCGTATCAACCAGCGCTATGGCGGCAACGCCAGCGAGCTGATGGAAAACCTGATCAAGCTGATCCGTGAACGTGAGCAGGGGGGACGTCAGTTGCGGGCGATGACCGGTGAGACGCGGGTCACGGCATGGATCCTCGGAGCCCTGCCGTTGCTGATGGTGGGGTATTTCCTGCTGGGTAACCCTGGCTACCTGCTGGCGATGTGGCAAGACCAACAGGGACAGTGGCTGCTGGGCTTTGCCTTCGCCTTCCAGGCCCTGGGTTGCCTGGTGCTCTGGCGCATGATGAGGAGTCTCTGAAATGGCCTTGCTGGTCAGCGCCGTTTGCCTGTTCGCGGGGTTTCTCCTGTTGGCGGCGCAGGCCATGCGCCAAGCACGCGCGCGGCTGCGGGTGAGCCGTCGCCTGCAGGGCCGGTTGGCCCCTGACGAGCGTTTGGGCGAATGGTTGCATCGGCTGGGCAGCAGCCGCTTGGGACGCAGCCTGCAGAGCCTGGACGGTGAAACCCAGACATTGCTCGCTCGCCTGGGTTGGCGTCGCAGCCGCCAGCGGGCACTGTTCGCCGCCGTGCAGTTGGGCTTGCCGCTGTTGACTGGCGGGCTGGTGCTGTTACTGCTGCCGGGAGTGCCAGGCGAAGGTTCCGGGTGGGTTGCAGTATTGTGCGCGATGGGCCTGGGCTACCTGTTGCCCAAACGCTTGCTGGCCGTGGCGGCGGCGCGGCGTCAGCAACGCATTGCCGAAGAGGTGAGCCTGCTGATCCCGTTGTTGCGCATTCTTTTCGAGACCGGGCTTGCGGTGGAGCAGGCCCTGCGAGTCCTGGCTGAGGAGGGACGCTCGCTGCTGCCGCACGTCAGCGCCGAACTGCGCTTGGTACTGCAGCGGGTGGACTCGGGCCTGGCTCTTGGGCCGGAGCTGGAAAAGTCTGCGAAGCAACTGGCGGTGGATGAGTTGACCGACACCTGCGCGATCCTCCAGCAATTGTTGGTCCAGGGTAGCGGTGCGCTGAAGTCGTTGCTGGCCCTGAAACAGCTGTTGGACGACCGGCGTCTGACGCGACTGCAGGAGCGTGTGTCGAAGATGTCGGCAAAAATGTCGGCGGTGATGATGGTGTTTCTGTTTCCAGCCTTGCTCATCGTGCTGGCCGGGCCGGGTTTTTCCGCGATGGCGCGGGCTTTGGGTTCTTGAAGGGGAGAGGGGCGATGAGAGGGATTCTGTTGTTCACCGGGCTGTTGCTGCTGGCCGGTTGTGCCGGCCAGCAGCCGGGCCTGGGCGGTTTGTGGGCGGGCGGACAGTGCGCCAAGCCCGACGCGGACCAGCAACTGGCGTTGAACCTGGCCGACGAGATGCTCAATCAGGGACGGCCACATGCCAGCCTGGCCCATCTCGAGCAAATGCCCAATCGCTTGGAATCGGTGCGTTTGCGCAAGGCCCGGGTGTTGCGCCTGCTTGGCCGCAGCGAGGCCGAACCGCTCTATCGCAGCCTGCTGGGCGGCTGTCTGGCGGCCGAGGGCGAGCATGGCCTTGGCCAACTGGCGTCGGCCCGGGGCGATGATCAGCAGGCGCTGCAGAACCTGCAGCGTGCAGTGCGCCTGGCGCCGACCGATGCCAACGTGCGCAATGATCTGGGGGTGGTGCTGATGAACCTGGGGCAGCACGAGCAGGCCCGTTTCGAGTTTCTGACGGCCTTGGAGCTCCAGGACGATAACGCCTTGCCGGCGGTGAACCTGGTGACTCTGTCGCTGCTTCAGGACAACTGGTCCCAGGCCAGTGACCTGGTGAACCGCCTGCACCTCAAGCCCGAACAGTTCGCCGAGGCCCAGGCGCGGGCCCAAAAGCTGCGTAGCCTGGGGCGCGCAGCGATGCCGGTGAGTGGCACCGAGAGCCACGCCAAAGGAGGAGATCAGGATGCTTAGGCCCTTGATGCTGATGATGTGCCTGGCCGCCCCGGCCATTGCCCTGGCCGACGATGCGCCGCGCCAGACCGGGAGTGAGGAAAGCGCCACCGAGACCCTGCTGCGCATACAGGCCAGCAACCAACAGGCCTCGCCGACGGTGCAGGTGCAGACGGCGCGGGAGCGCGAGCAGTCCATGCAACGCTGGCTGGACAGCTACAAGTACGCGATCCCGGATTTCTACCGCTGGGAAAAGGTCAGCTCATCGAACTAGTGGGTGGTGAAACGCTGGTGCACCGGTGACGAACTGGGGGTCAGGGCCAGCGCCAGTTGCGTGCGGTTGTGCATGTGGGTAAGGCGCAGAACCTGCGACACGTAGAGCTTGACGGTGTTCTCAGTGATGCCCAGTTCGCAGGCGATCTGGTAGTTGGTCTTGCCCTTGCTGACCAGCCGGGCCACTTCGAGTTGGCGTGGCGAGAGTTTCTCGAAGGCCGGAGGTAGCTCGCTCTCGGTCTCCTCGACATCGCCGGCGCGACGGTGCATACCTTGGCCACGTGCCTTTTCCAGGTCCTGGTAGAGGTCGTCGATGGACTCGGCCAGCTCCTGCAGGCGCTAGTTGAGGCTTCCCAGGTCCTGAAAGCTGCTGCGCCGCTCGAGCAGGATCTGCTCCTGGCGGCGCACGCCTTCGAGCAGGGCTTCGAGATCCATGGGTTTCTGGTAGTAGTCGGAGAACCCTTCGCGCAAGGCGCGAATCACATCCTGTTTGTCGGCGCGGCTGGTGAGCATGATGGCCTCGAACATGCGCTGCCCTTTGGCAATGTCCTTGAGCGCACGCATCAGCTCGATTCCATCGCGTTCGGGCATGTGCAGATCGCACACCACCAGGCCAATCGCCTCATCGTCGACATAGCGCTCGATGGCCTGATCGGTGGAGTGGGCGGCTACGCACGGGTGCCCGTGGTTTTCGAGGAATTCGCATAATTGTTCGACGATCAGCGGCTGATCATCGACGACGAGGACCTTGACGTCACTCATTGGCTTGTTCACGTTCAACTCCCTGTTCTCGTGGCCAGGCCGACTGTAGCTCCCACGCTTGACAGGTCGGCAGCTAGAACATAGTCGCACTTGGCGATTATGTACAAGGTTTGTACAAGGCATCCGACCACAGGGTCGCTCATTGGTTGTATCCGCGAGATACCCCGTACTTTAGTGCGGGGAGGGATAGCGAGGCGTGCGAACTGCGCGCCCTTACGCCGGTCTGTCTTGCTGCTCGATGTAGCGCCGAACCCCGTCCAATGGCGCACCGCCTACGCTGCCGGCGAAATACGACGCCGACCATAACGCATTCCCCTGCCAGGCTGGTTGCATCAATTCCGGGAAATAACACGCAACGGATCCTCCACCAGACCAACCTTGAGAAAACTATGGTAAACGCGCTATTTTGCTGAACAATATGGATAAAGGCCAATCCAGAATGAAAACCACCAAAACCCTCCAGTTGCGCATCAAGGACAGGCATACGCCCGTTCTGCGCGCGTGGGCGCGGTCGGTTAACACTGTCTGGAATTACCTGAACGAATTGAGCTATCGCAACATCCGTGACCATGGGCGATTCTTGACCGGCTTTGATTTTCAGCCGTACACCAAAGGCTCCGGCAAGTTGCTCGGCTTGCATAGCGGCACCGTGCAGGAATTGCAGGAACAATACGCCGTCAAGCGTAATGCGGCTAAGCGTGCGCGGCTGGCCTGGCGCAAGTCGGGCGGCGCTCGCCGGTCGTTGGGTTGGATTCCTTTCAAGGGCGCTCAATGCGCACCGGTCTGGAAAAATGGGCAACTCTACTTTAACGGGCATTACTTCGGCATATGGGACAGCTACGGCCTTGGGCAATTCAAGTTTCGCGCCGGTAGCTTTAGCGAAGATGCCCGTGGCCGTTGGTACTTCAACGTGTGTGTTGAGGTCGAACGTACTTGCCCAGCCGGGCAGGATGAAATCGGTATCGACCTTGGGTTGAAAACCACGGCCACCTGTAGCGATGGCAGCGCCCTCGAGGCTGGGCGGTTCTACCGCGACCTTGAAGGCAAGTTGGCCATTGCCCAGCGTGCCGGCAAGAAAACCCGCGCGCGAGCCATCCACGCCAAGATCGCCAACCGTCGCAAGGATGCACTTCACAAATTCAGCACCGCGCTTGTGCAGCGGTGCGGGCTGATCGTTGTTGGCAACGTCAAGCCCAAAGCGTTGGCTAAGACCCAAATGGCCAAGTCGGTGCACGACGCCGGTTGGGGCATGTTGAAAACGATGCTGTCTTACAAGTGCGATAGCGCAGGCATCGTTTTTCGTGAAGTCAACGAAGCGTACACCACCCAAGCCTGTTCGCATTGCGGCGTACTCCCGCCCAGTAGTCCGAAAGGTAGGACCGGCCTTGGAATAAGAGAATGGTGTCACTCACGACCGCGACATTAACGCGGCGAGGAACATTCTCGCGGTCGGGCATGGCCGTCTACCTGTAGGAATCCCCGTCCTTTAGGGCGGGGAGGATGTCAATGGATCCATACAGCGGTCAATAGAAAGCCGGCCAGCACATAGGGCGCAAACGGTTGCTTGTCGTCCATTTGCTCGGCCAGTGCCTGCAGGCGCTTCTTGACTTTGGGGTTGAGCAAGGTCCACAGGCGCCTGCGGGCGATCATCCACAACAGCACGGTGATGCCTGCGCCGATGAACGTACCAAGCACGTACTGATGGCTGGTAGCCAGGGCCAGCGCCCCCAGCAGCTTGACGTCGCCGGCACCGAAGCGCCCAAGCATGTAGCCTGGGAGGGTAAGCAGCATGACGATGGCCAGCGCCCAGCCCGCGTCGCTGGCGTCGGCGCCGATCCAGCTGTGGCCGGTACTGAACAACCAGACCAGTGCACAGGCGGCCACGCCCAGTGTCAGCAGGTTGGAAATCTGGCGTTCACGGATATCTTGTTCAGTGCACAAGGCAAGCCACATCAGGAGAACAATGCTTTGCATTGGCCAATTGCCATCCCTATTCGTTGAACGGATCTATGCTGTCACTCAGGTTTCATTGTCAGGGTAGACGCGAACATGCGAACCAGCTTGGCGGGAGGGCAAAAAGGCGCGGCAGCCATCGAGTTTGTCGCTGTATTCGTGGTGTTCTTCGCCGTTTTCCACGGCCTTGTCAGCTATGCACTGCCGATGCTCGTGCTGCAGTCCTTCAATCAGGCCAGCAGCGAAGCGGTGCGCCGCTGCGTAGCTTTGGACCCTGCCAGCGCCAACTATGCCGGTGACGTCCAGACCCTGGCGCGCCAGGTCATCGACCAGCAATTGGCATGGATGCCGAGCAGCCTGGGCTTCCAGTCCGCCAGCGACGTCCAGGTGAGCGTGGTGGACAAGCTGCTGACGGTGAGCATTCGCTATCCCAGCGAACGCCTGAGCCGGGTCATGCCGGTGTTCAAGTTGCCATTGATCGGCGACGTCCCGCGCCTGCCCGAAGCCTTGCAAGCAGAAGCGAGTCTTCAGCTGTGACGGGGCTGCTCGATCGCTGGCGGGGTGCTGCACAACCTGCCACGCCAATGCCGATGGCCGTGGGCCTGCAGGCGTGGCTCGACGACGAGGGGACGGTGCAGCGCCTGGGCGGTCCGCTGCGCACGGCGCTCGCCATGCCCAACAGCGGTGCTCGACCGCTGCGCGACTACCTCGAACGCAACAGCTGGCTGGTGATAGAAGGCCTTCCCGGCGATTGGCAGGGCCAGCCCCTCGACCTGGATTGGCACGCCGCCGGGGGCAACACCCTGCATACCCGCGGTTGGCTGATGCGCCAAGGCGAAGCGTGGTTGCTGCAAGTGTTCGACATCGGCGACTTGCTGCGCGAACGCCACCATGACAGCCGCCAGCAATGGCAAATGCGACTTGGCCAGGCGTTGCGCGACTGCGACGAGCAACGCCTGGCGCAAGTGACCGCGCTGCAACTGCAGGATCTGGCCCGGCACTGGCGGGCATCGGCGCTGCACCTGATGCTCGTCGACGAAGCGGGCTGGCGTTGCTATGCCACCAGCGATGCCGACTGGCCCTGGCCGCGGGATGAACGATTGCAATCCTGGTTGACCGGCTTGCCCGGACAGCCAGTTCTCGATGCCGGCGTGCATCCTGATCTGCAGGCACTGTGCGGCGGCGTTGCGTTGTGCCTGCTGCCACTGCGCCAAGGGGCTGTCTGCCAGGCCTGGCTACTCTGTGCCGGCGCCGAATCGTTGCCTGAGGTCGATGAGGCCGTGGCCTTGCTGAACGCGTTGGCCGAGCCGTTGCTGAGCCGGCTGCGCCTGGGCCAGTTGCGCCAGCAACAGCGCCACCTGCAGGCATTGCAGCGGCAACTGGGCGCTGGCGGCTGGGCGTGGTCGCAGCAAGGGCACATGGAGCTGGACGAGCAGTTGGCCAACACGTTGGGCCTACCTGCCCAGCCGAGTGTCGCGCAGTGGCTGGCGCATCTGCACCCCGCCGACCGCGAGGCGGCGCAACTGGCCTTGGAGCAGGTGCGTGAAGGCCACGGGCTGAGCCTGACGTTGCGCTCGCTCGACGACGATGCGCCAGGCCAGGTGCGCTGGTATCACTGGAGCGGGCAATGGCAAGGGCAGCGCCTGGGGGGCTTCGCTCTCGACATCAGTGCGCTCAAGGCCCAGGAACTGCAAGCCGACGCGGCGAAAGCGCGCCTGGAGAACCTCATCGCCAGCTCGCCTGCGGTGATCTACATCCAGCGCTATGCCGAGGGCGCCCTGCACAGTGAGTTCTATAGTGCCAGCCTGATGCCCCTGCTGGGCTGGAAGGCGGACAGCGAGCTGGCCCGCCAGCCTGGCCTGGCGGTGCATCCGGACGATCGTGAGCTGTGGTTGCAGCGTACCCAGGCCCTGTTGCGTCAAGGTCAGGTGCGCAGTCGCTACCGTCTGCGCGATGTCCACGGCGGTTATCACTGGGTGCTCGACGAGGCGCGCCTGCTGTATGACGATCTAGGCCTGCCACAGGAGGTGGTGGGACTGTGGCTGGATGTCAGCGAAGCGACCGAGGCGGCCGAGCGCGTACGCCAGAGTGAGGAGCGCTACCGTGTGCTGGTCGAGGATTCGCCAGCGATGATCTGTCGTTACCGCCCCGATCTGACACTGCTGTTCGCCAATCAGCCCCTGGCCGAGCAATTGCAGGACAGCCCGGCGCAACTGCTCGGTCAGAACCTCGGCCAATGGTTGTCGGCCAGCGAGCGGGCTGCCTTCGTGCAGCGCCTGCAGTCGCTGACTCTCGACCAGCCGTTGAGCAGCGCCGAGGTTTGTCTGCAGTTGCCGGGACGCGAGCACGCGTGGTGGGTATGGGCCGAACGGGGGTTGTTCGACGAACAAGGCCAGTTGCTCGAAATCCAGGCGGTAGGCCGGGACAACACCGAGGTGCGGCGTAGTCAGCGGCAGCTGTTGCAAAGCGCCAAGATGGCCAGCCTCGGCGAACTGGCCACTGGTCTGGTGCACGAAATCAGCCAGCCGCTGAGCGTGATGCGTCTGGCTCTGGCCAACGCCTTCACGCGGCTGCAGAACGGTACCGCCGACCTGGTCTACCTGGGTGAGAAACTGCAGCGTATCGACAGCCAGATCGAGCGGGCTTCGCGTCTGGTCGACCATCTGCGGGTATATGGCCGGCGTACGGAGGTCGAGCCACAACGCTTCGCTGCCTGGACAGCGGTCGAGGGCGCGGTCGGGTTGCTCGAGGAAGGACTGCGCGGCAAGGGGGTGGCCCTGCGTCTCTGTGCGCCGACGTCGCAGGCATACGTGTCCGGTCAGCAGGACCAGCTTGAACAGGTGCTGATCAACCTGATGGTCAATGCCCGGGACGCCTTGCTCGAGCGTGGCATCGCCAAGCCGTGGATCGAGGTCAGCCAGGTCATTGACGAGGAAGGGCTGTGCTTGCAGGTCGAAGACAATGCCGGCGGTATCGACCCGCTGTTGCACGCGCGGGTCTTCGAGCCGTTCTTCACCACCAAGCCGGCAGGGGTGGGCACCGGCCTGGGTCTTTCGGTCAGCCATGGCATCGTGGCGGCCATGGGCGGCAGCCTCGACGTCGGTAACGGTGAGGCGGGTGCCTGTTTCCAGGTGCGCTTGCCGCGGGCCTAGATCAACAGTTGCGGTCGGCCACTGTGGCAGCTCAGGTTGGCCTCCACAGTCACTTGGTTGAGATCGATGCCGAGCAGCGCCAGCAGATTGTTGAGCAGCGGGTCCAGTAATGAGCCCAGCAAGCCGCCGATCAAACCGGTGACCAGATCGAGCAGCAGGCTCACCAGCGGAATGCGGGGCGTCAATTCGAGCCCGGCCAGGGTTTTGCCGAGGCTGGCGACGATGTCCTGGGTGTTCATGGTGCGACTGGCTGGCGGGGTCTGATCGAGCTCTGGGGGTTTGAGAAAGTCGTAGGTCTCGCTGTGGGCGAAGACCGGTGAGTTAGCGCCCAGGCCGATGTCGATGCCCAGGACCCTCAGCAGCACCAGTGGCGCAGCATTCGCCGGATTCTGGGAGGAAAAGAACGAGCCACTGTCGATCGTACCGATCATCAGCTTCACTGCGGCGGCGTCGTTGTCGACGCGCAGCCGCTTGCTGGCCGGCGAGCTGCAATCGTAGTCGATCACGTGGCTGCTGGCGCTGGCCACCTCCAGACCGACGTCGAGACTCGGGTTGGGCAGCACCTGAATGATACCCAGGTTCAGACCGCCCAACAGCGGCCCGAGGTCGACCTTGAGCAACAACCGGGTCTGGGCGGTACGCACATAGATCTGCCCAGCCGCCTGGGGCGCGTTGGGCAGGGCTAGGGCAGGATCGCCGATGGCCGAGAACTGCGGCGGCTCGATGATCTTCACCTGGGTGCTGACATTGGCCAGCCCCAGCACACTGATCGGCAGGGTCACCTCGGCGGCGTGCTGGCTGTTGGCGAGCTGAATCATCCCCTGAACCAGTTGCAGCACCTGCAGGCTGGCATCGAGGCCGGCCTGGGTGGTGCCGTTCTGGATGTTGAGCAGGTCGCCGAGGACGATACCGCCGGCGTTCTGCGCCGCCAGGCTGAGGTCGAGCAGCCCGCTGAGGTCGACGAGGGCGTTGTCCTGCTTCGCCACCTCGGCCATCACGGCGAGCACGTCACCCAGTTTCACGGTCTGTTGCAGCAACTCGGTGTAATCGCCGGCACTGATCTTGGCCTGCACGGCCAAGGCATCGAGAAATCGCAGCAGGTTGAGGTTGGCGTCGAGCAGGCCTTGCCATTGCGCTACGCCCAGTTGCAACTGGGTACCGAGCAGGGCGCCGAGCAATGCATTGAGCTGATTGCTTTTGGCCGTGTCGATGACCGCCAGACTGCTGCGAATATTCAGCCTGGCCAGCGCCGGGCCGCTGCGACCGGCTGTGGCCTGGGCCTGCAAGTGCGTCAGAGTGGACGCCGAGGTGCCGCTGAGCAGCGACCAGGCGCCGGTGACGACGCTGCTGGCGACGTCATGCCCGACAGTGACACGGATCGCCTCGTTCTTGCTGGCGTCGGGGGCGAACGTCCTTACGCCGCTGGCTCCGCTCGTGACGCTGCCGCACTCGGCCAACAGTGAACGGCCGGTCTCGCTGGGGTGGCCGTTGCGGGTCGCCGCTCTGCGCGCCGTGGCCAGGGCGCTGCTGGACGGGCCCAGGCAATCGGCACCGGCATTGACCGCCTCGAGCGCCGCCATGTCGGCGATACGCTGCAGTTTGCGCTGCTCCAGGTACAGGCGGCCACTGTCGACGACCAGGAGCATCATCAACAACGCCAAGCCCAGGGTCAACGCGGCCATCAGGCCGATCGCACCGCGTTGGCGTTTGGGGGATCGAAAGACCACGGGCACTCCTTTGCCGGCCAGCGCAGGTCAGGCATGGCGACGGTTCCAGGAGTGTAGTCAGGGTGATGGCTAATTGCCTTGTCGTGAGCAGGGCGAGCGCGAACGCCCTCGCCCGGACACGCGGTTACTTGGCTCTACCAGGTGGATAGTTGTCCATGACCTTGGCCACTGTATTGCGGATGGCGCTGTTGCGCTCCTCGGGGCTGGGTGGGTAGTTGTTCATGATCTGCTCGGCGCTGGCGCGCCATACCAGCTTGCCGTCGCGGGTGTCGAACAGGTCGACCTGGATGGTCGCGACCTTGTAGTCGACACTGCGGGTTTCGTTGTACATCGGCCCGCCCCAGTAACCATTCCAGTAACCGCCCCAAGCGCCGCCGTAGTTGGTGGTGATCTGTTGCTGGCGTTGCTCGACGATCAGGTAGGCCTGCACGCTCAGGTCAGGCCGGGCATTGCCCTGGACCGGTCGCAGGCCGCGCTGGTCGAGTTGGTCTGCGACCGCCTGGCGGATGCGCTGTTCGGTCAGGTCGCTCTTGATGCGTGGATCGTCCGGTCGGTATTGCAACGCAGGTTCCTGCCATGCCCAGCTGCGGTAGGCGGCGAAATCGCGGCTGGCGTCGTAGTCCTGCTGCACATTGCTACTCGAGCAGGCGGCGAGTATCGACGCGAACGTCATGAGTACGAGACGACGCAACATGATGGATCTCCGTTGAACGTTAGCTGGGAGGATAGCCGCTGAGTGCCTTGTGCACCGAGTCGCGCAGAGCGGCTTCACGTTCGCGTGGCGAGTCCTTGTCGCTGCCGCTCTCGGCGCTGGCACTCCATACCGGCTGGCCATTTCGAGCATCGAACAGGTCGATGCGCACCACCATCACTTGCACCTCATAGGTACGCACGATCGGCACGCTGCCATAGGCGCCGTAACCGTTGCGGTAGCCGCCGAAACCGACGCCCCCGTAGGGATACGGGCCGTAGTAGTCATAGTCACGCACTTGGCGCAGACGCCGCTCCAGGCGGATATCGGCGCTCACCAGCAGGTCGGCCTTGGCATCTCTCGCCGGACGCAGGCCTTGTTGGTCCAGGGCGTTGCTGATCGCCTCGGCCACTTGGGCCGGATCGGCGGCAGCGGTGCCGCGCGGCAACTGGCCGTTGCGCCAGCTCCAGCTGCGATACCGCCCATAGTCACGAGCCGGCGCCGGATAGGCGCTGGCATCGAAGGTGCTGGCGGCGCCGGACGGGGCCGGTGGCAGGGGGTTGCTGCTGGCGACGTAAGGGTTGCTGCCCTGGCAGGCAGCCAGGGCGAAAGGCAACAGGGCCAGGTACAGCGGACGGTACGGCATGGTTCCTCCTGGCAGGCGCTCAGCGCGGACGGCAGATCCAGTGCAGGTAGCGACCGAGCCCAGCGAAACTGGGGTGTCGGCGGTGGGCCAGTTCCATTTCCAGCAGATCGAGCAGTTCGACCTTGGCCTGGAATTCCTTGGGCATGTAGTCGTGGAACACTCTCACGCCACTCTCGCTTTCGACCTCCCACAAGGATTCAAGTTGCGCCTTGAGCTCACGCGGATCAAGTGGTTTTTGCGGGGTTAGGCTCTGCTTCTCGCCCTCCAGCCGATTGCTGCGCAACTTGCGGAAGTGGCCCTTGAGCAGGTTGCGATAGACCAGCGCATCGCGGTTGTAGAATGCCAGCGACAGCCAGCCGTCTGGCGCCGTCAGCTGTCGCAGCACCGGCAGGATGCTCGCCGGTTCGGCCAGCCATTCCAGCACCGCGTGGCACAGCACCAGGTCGAACGGCTCGCTCAATTGGCCCAACAGGTCCTGCCAGGGGGCCTGGATGAACGTGGCCCGCTGGCCGGCTTCGGCAAAACGCGCGCGGGCACCTTCGAGCATCGGTGCGGCCGGTTCAGCCAGGGTCAGCTGGTGGCCGCGTTCGGCCAGCCACAGGGACATGTGACCGAGTCCGGCACCGACATCGAGAATGCGCAAAGGACGATCGGGGAGGGCCTCGGCAAGGTCGGCTTGGAGCACGGCGAGACGGATCGCGCCCTTGGCGCCGCCGTAGATCTTCTCGGCAAATCGTGTGGCCAGCTCATCGAAATGGCGGTCGTTCATCGGGCGAAGCGCCTTTCGCTGTCGGCCAGCTTGGCCCGGACCACCTGATCCATGTCCAGCCCCAGTTCACTGCACAGCAGCAACAGGTAGAGGATGACGTCGCCGACTTCCTGGCCGGCGTGGGCAAGTTTCTCGGGCGGCAATTGGCGGGATTCGTCCTCGCTCAGCCACTGGAAGATTTCGACCAGCTCGGCCATTTCGACGCTGGCGGCCATGGCCAGGTTCTTCGGACTGTGGAAGCGGCGCCAGTCATTGTTGTCGCGGATCTGGTGCAGACGCTGGGTGAGTTCTTGCAGGTTCATCGGGGCTCTCCTAATGCCGTATAGCTTCGGTGCAGGCCCGGTGCAAAGCAAGAGGCTATAACCGCTCCCATCGCCCGACCATATGCAGCAGGTCTGCATGGCCATCGAGGCGCAATAGCCCGCTGGGCCCAGCCGGGCTGGCGCTGAGCCGCACTTCCGAGGGCAAGCGCACCGGCTTGCGGAAATCCACCTCGAAGGCATAGCCGCTGTTGGGCAGATGCGTGCGCAAGGCAGCCATGGCCATCGCCTGGGTCCACATACCGTGGGCGATGGCCGTGGGGAAGCCGAACAGCCGGGCGCTGACCGCGCTCAGATGAATCGGGTTGTAGTCGCCGCAGACCCTGGCATAACGCCGACCGATATCGCTGTCGGCGTACCAGCGGGTGGCTTCGGGCAGCGGTTCAGCGGGCTCCTCGTCGGCCTCGCCGGCAAGGCCGTCGAGGTGCAGCCCGCGGACCAGCATGCGGCTGGTCTCGCGCCAGAGCAGCCCCAGGCCGTCCTCGGCTTCGCTGATCAGGTCGAAGGTGCCACCCTTGGCGTGTGGTTGCAGGTTGTCGGCATGAACGGCGAACCGCAGGCCATCAATGCCACCCAGTGGCCGCAGCACCTCGATGCGGTTGTGCAGGTGCACCAGCCCCAGCAGGGGGAAGGGAAAGTCCTTGGCGGTCAGCAATTGCAATTGCAGGGGGAAGGCCATGATGTGTGGATAGGTGGGCGGCAGGCGACCGTCGTCGGTGAAATGGCAGAGCTTGCGGTATTCCGCCAGGTTGTTCGGTTGCACACGAGCCCAGCAGCGCAGTCCGCTGGCTGGGAGGCTGTCGCCGCTGATGGAGCGCTTGCTGGCCGCACGCAGGTAGAGGCTGGCGCGCGAATCAGGGTGCTGCAGGTCGTGCCATGGTCGATTCATCTTCAGGCCCCCATCAGTGCCTGGCCGCAGACCCGCAGGACCTGGCCGTTGACCGCGCCGGAGCCTGGCTGGCTAAGCCAGGCGATCGCTTCGGCGACATCTTGCGGGCGCCCGCCCTGGCCCAATGAACTCAGGCGTCGTCCGGCTTCGCGCAGACCCATCGGCATGGCGGCGGTCATGTGGGTTTCGATGAACCCCGGGGCCACGGCATTGATACTGCCCCCGCGTTCGGCCAGCGTGGCGGCCCAGGCTTCGGCGAGGCCGATCAGTCCGGCCTTGCTCGCCGCATAGTTGGCCTGGCCACGGTTGCCAGCGATGCCGCTGACCGATGCCAGCAGGGTCACCCGGGCATCGGTGCCGAGCGTACCGGCTTCGAACAGTGCTCGGGTCAGTAGCTGAGGGGCTTTAAGGTTGACCGCCAGCACGGCGTCCCAGTACTCCGGGGTCATGTTGGCCAGGGTCTTGTCGCGGGTGATGCCCGCGTTATGCACGACGATGTCGATGCCATCGGGCAGTGCCTCGATCAGTTGCGTCGCTGCGTCGCTCGAACAGATGTCCAGGGCCAGGGCTCTGCCGCCGAGGCGTTCGGCGAGCGCCTCGAGGTCGTTGCGCGCCTGTGGCACATCCAGCAGCGTCACCTCGGCGCCGTCGCGCACCAGGGTTTCGGCGATGGCGGCGCCGATGCCGCGGGCCGCCCCGGTGACCAGCGCCCGGCGCCCGGCCAATGGCCGGGTCCAGTCCTCGACCTGTTGCGCACAGGCCTGCAGGCGCAGCACCTGGCCTGAGATGAAGGCGCTCTTGGGCGACAGGAAGAAGCGTAGGGCGCCTTCGAGCTGGTCTTGCGCAGCTTCGTCGACGTACAGCAGCTGGGCGGTAGCGCCATTGCGCAACTCCTTTGCCAATGAACGGCTGAAGCCTTCGAGGGCGCGCTGGGCGACGCGGGCCAGCGGGTCGCTGAGGCGCTCAGGGGCGCGACCGAGGATCACCACATGCGCGCAGGCGGCGAGGCTGCGCAGCAATGGCTGGAAAAACTCGCGCAACTGCCGCAGCGCATCGCTGTCGGAGAGATGACTGGCATCGAATACCAGGGCCTTGATCTTCGGTCCCATGCCGGCGACCCAGGCGGGGGATTGCAAGCTGTCGCCGTTGAAGCTGTAGCATTCGTCGGTCAGCCGGGCAGCGATGGCCTCGACCGCTGCGGCCAGCGGCCCGCCGCCAATCACCAGCGCGCCTTCCACCGGCCGCAGGCGCCCGGCCTGCCAGCGTTCCAGCGGCGCCGGGCGGGGTAGGCCAAGTGCGTCGACCAAGCGCCGGCCGAGGTTGGAATTGGCAAAGCCGAGATAGCGGTCGCTCATGTGCGGTTCTCCCTGAAGGCAAGCTTGCAAGTGTGGACCAACTTTATGACCAGGTCGTTCGAAAGCGGTAAAAACGCCTAGTCTCTACGGATCAATTTGTTTCAGGAGGAGCATGCGCATGCGTTCATCTCGCCGGGTCGCGATCTTGGGCGGCAACCGAATTCCCTTCGCCCGCTCCAATGGCGCCTATGCCACGGCCAGCAACCAGGCCATGCTCACCAGCGCCCTGGAAGGCCTGATCGAGCGCTATCGGCTGCATGGCCAGCGCCTGGGGGAGGTGGTCGCGGGCGCGGTGCTCAAGCATTCGCGCGACATGAACCTGACCCGCGAGTGCGTACTGGGTTCGCGTCTGGCGCCGACGACACCGGCCTACGATATCCAGCAAGCCTGCGGTACCGGTCTGGAGGCGGCCTTGCTGGTGGCCAACAAGATCGCCCTGGGGCAGATCGAAAGCGGCATCGCCGGAGGCGTCGACACCACCTCCGATGCTCCGATCGCGGTCAGCGAGGGTTTGCGGCGCCTGCTGTTGCAGGCCAACCGTGGGCGCAGCCTGGGGGAGCGGCTCAAACCACTGCTCAAGCTACGACCTGGGCATCTCAAACCTGAACTGCCGCGTAATGGCGAACCGCGCACCGGGCTGTCGATGGGCGAGCACTGCGAGCGCATGGCCCAGACCTGGGGCATCGGCCGTGCCGAGCAGGACGAACTGGCCTTGCTCAGCCATCAGCACCTGGCCGCGGCATATGCCGAGGGTTGGCAGGACGATCTGTTGACCCCTTACCTGGGGCTGAGCCGCGACAACAACCTGCGCCCGGACCTGACCCTGGAACAGCTGGCCAAGCTCAAACCGGTATTCGACCGGAGCGGGCAGGGCACGCTGACGGCTGGCAATTCGACGCCACTGACCGACGGCGCCTCGCTGGTGCTGTTGGGGAGTGAACAGTGGGCCGAGCAACAGGGCCTGCCGGTGCTGGCTTACCTGGTCGATGGCGAGACCGCGGCGGTGGACTTCGTCAAAGGCCAGGAAGGGCTGCTTATGGCGCCGGTGTATGCAGTGCCGCGGCTGTTGGCCCGCAACAAGCTGAGCCTGCAGGATTTCGACTACTACGAGATCCACGAGGCGTTCGCCGCGCAGGTGCTGTGTACCCTCAAGGCTTGGGAGGATGCTGACTACTGCCGCGACAGGCTTGGGTTGGATGCACCACTGGGCGCCATCGACCGCAGCCGGCTCAACGTCAAGGGCAGCTCACTGGCCGCAGGGCACCCGTTCGCCGCCACCGGGGGGCGCATCCTGGCCAATCTGGCCAAATTGCTGGCCACGGCGGGCAAGGGGCGTGGATTGATCTCGGTCTGCGCGGCCAGTGGCCAGGGGGTGACGGTGATCGTCGAACGCTGACGTGGCTCTGTTAGGCTTGGCAGGTCAGAACTTGAAGAAACCGTCATGCCGACCCTCGGTCTTCCTCGTCCCATCCCCGCCTTGGCGCAGTTGCCCAGGCCACTCTATGCACGCGCCGAAAGCCTCGGCGCGGGCTCCTGGACCACCCGTCATCGCCACGACTGGGTGCAGTTTTCCTATGCGATCAGTGGTGTGCTGGGGGTCTACACCGACGACGGCAGCTACTTTGCACCGCCGCAGTGGGGCGTCTGGATTCCAGCCGATGCCGAGCACGAAGTGGTGACGTCGGGGCAGGCGGAGATGCGCAGTCTCTACGTACGTCGCGATGCCTGTCCTTGGGCGACACCACGGTGTCGGGTGTTGGAGGTCACGCCCCTGGCCCGCGAGCTGATCAAGCAGTTTTGCCTGATGCCTGCCGATTACGCCGAAGGCGACAGTGCCGAAGCGCGATTGGTGGCAGTGTTGCTCGACCAGTTGCGTACGCTGCCCGAAGTGGGGTTCTCGCTGCCGCTGCCTCGTCATCCGGGGTTGCTGGCGCTGTGCAACGGTTTGATCGCCCACCCCGACCAAGCGCAGACGCTGGGGCAGTGGGCGATGCAGCTGGGTTGCTCGGAGAAGACCTTGATGCGCCTGTTCCAGCGTGAGACCGGGTTGAGCTTCCGTAACTGGCGCCAGCGTATGCGCCTGCTGACGTCGCTGGCGCTGCTGGAAGCCGGGGAGAGCGTGACCGATGCCGCGCTGGGGTGTGGTTATGAATCCACGTCGGCGTATATCGCGGCGTTCAGGCAGTTGTTCGGGGCTACGCCGGGGGAGTTGCGGTTGTAGGGGCTTACCCGCGATGCGCCGCGTGGGCGGCGCTCGAACTGCGCGGCACTACAACCTTCACAACCACTCAGGTCCTGAACCGCCGCACCAGCGAATCCAGTTCGTTGGACAGCCCAGCCAGGCTTTCGGAGTCCTGACGCGCCGCCTGGGCCAGCTCGGCCACCAGTTGCGCATCGCCATGGATCTGGCTGATGTGGCGGTTGATGTCCTCGGCCACCTGATGCTGCTCCTCCGCCGCCGTAGCGATCTGTGTGTTCATGTCGCGGATCACATCCACCGACTCGCGGATCTGCCCGAAACTGTCGCGGGCCAGGCCAATGCGACTCACCGACTGCTGCGACACTTCCAGGCTAGCGTGCATCTGCTCGGCCACTTCGGCGGTACGGCTGGCCAGGTTGCCCAGCAGGCCGTCGATCTCCGCGGTGGAGTCGGCGGTGCGCTTGGCCAGCGCGCGTACCTCGTCGGCGACCACGGCGAAGCCGCGGCCCTGTTCACCCGCGCGCGCCGCTTCGATGGCGGCATTGAGGGCCAGCAGGTTGGTCTGCTCGGCGATCGAGCGGATGGTGCCGAGGATCGACTGGATGGCGTTGCTGTCGCGCTCCAGTTGCTGGATCGACTGGGCCGATTGCTCGATCTCCTGGCTCAGACGGTCGACACTGTGCACCGCCGCGTCGATCTGTTGCTGACCTTCGCGGGCTTGCTGCTGGCCACTGTCGGCCGACTGCGCGGCCTGACTGCAGGAGCGCGCGACCTCGTTGGCAGTGGCGACCATTTCATGGAAGGCGGTGGACACCATGTCCACGGCTTCGCGCTGGCGACCGGCGGCCTCGGCCATGTCGTTGGACACCCGGGTCGAGCTGCTCGAGGTGCTGAGGATGTTGCTGGCAGCGCTGCCGATGTGTTGGATGAGGCTGCGGATCGCGCCAAGGAACTGGTTGAACCAGCTGGCCAGTTGCGCGGTTTCGTCGCGGCCGCGAATCTCCAGGCTGCGGGTCAGGTCGCCTTCGCCCTGGGCGATGTCCTCCAGGCCATTGGTGACACTGTTGATCGGGCGCACGATGAGTTTGGCGAAAGCGGCGCCGACCACGGCGAACAGTGCCGCCAGTACCAGGGCGATGGTGCCGATCAGCCAGGTCAGGCGGGTGGTGGTTTCCATCACTTCGCTCTGTTGGATCAGGCCGATGAAGGTCCAACCCAGTTTCGCGTCGGGATAGACGTTGGCCATGTAGCGCACACCATCGATCTCCACTTCGACCAGGCCTTTGCCAGCCTTGGCCAGTTCGCTGTAGCCGCCGCCGAAGCTGTCCAGTTGCTTGAAGTTGTGGCTGTCATCGCGTGGATCGACCATGACGTTGCCGTTGTTCTCCACCAGCATCAGGTAGCCGCTCTCACCGAGCTTGATCTGCTTGACGATTTCGGTCAGGCCCTTGAGCGAGACGTCGATGTTGACCACGCCGCCCGGGTTGCCCAGCTGGTTGGGCACGGCGCGCACGGTGCTGATCAGCACGGCGTCGTCGGGGGCCCAGTAATAGGCGCTGGTGCGAACGGTCTTGCCGGGGTTGGCCATGGCCAGTTGGTACCAGGGGCGCGGGCGAGGATCGTAGTTGACGAACTTTTGTCCGGCTGGCCAGCCGACATAGCCGCCATCGTTGACGCCGTAGGCCACATAGGCGTAGCCCGGGTGCGATTCGGCCAAACGGGTGAACACATCCAGCAATTGCCGATCCTGCTCGCCCAGCTCGTAGGACGGGTTGGCGCTCATGAACTTGTTCAGGTTGTTGCCCGTGCTGGCGACCAGTGGCTGGGCGGCAAGGTAGTCGACGTTCTGGTCGATACCTTGGAAGAAGATGTTCATGGCGTTGCCGACCTGGCGGATTTCCCGGCTGCTGTTGTCGAGGAAATCGTCGCGGGCCTCGCCGCGCAGGTTGATGACCACCAAGGTGGCCACGAGGACGATGGGCAGGCCGGCGATGACGGCGAAGGCCCAGGTCAGTTTCTGTTTGATGTTCATCGACGCTCCCGGAATTTATTTTTTTCGACACGCGAGGCAGGTAGACACTGCATCGGCAGCATTCCGGTTTGATTGAGCGTCTATGCCCGTATTTATGGGGCGAAGGCGTGGGGAGAGAGGAAGGTGTCGCGTTTAGGCTAATATGGCATACCAAAAAGCCCTTTCGGGCTCATCGGCAGCACTCACCGCCGTTGGCCAGGTCCTTTAGAATCGGGCAATCGGGGCGGTCGTCGCCTTGGCAATGGGTGATCAGTTCAGAGAGCGTGTCGCGCAGCCCTACCAATTCCTCGATACGCTGATTGAGGGCATCGATGTGCTGCACGGCCAGAGCCTTGACATCAGCGCTGGCGCGCTGGCGGTCCTGCCACAGTGCCAGCAGCTTGCCGACCTCGTCCAGGGAGAAGCCCAAGTCGCGCGAGCGCTTGATGAAGGCCAGGACGTGCAGGTCCTGCGCTTGGTAAAGACGGTAGCCGCTGTCGCTGCGGGTGGCCGGCTTGAGTAGGCCGATGGATTCGTAGTAGCGGATCATCTTGGTGCTGAGCCCGGTTCGGCGTGCCGCCTGGCCAATGTTCATGGTGCCTCCTGGGGGTCTTGGGCGGGTTTCCAGGTCTTGAGCCACAGCGCGTTGCTCACCACGCTGACACTCGACAGCGCCATGGCCGCACCGGCCAGTACGGGGTTGAGGTAGCCGAGCGCGGCGAGGGGGATGCCCACCAGGTTGTAGATGAACGCCCAGAACAGGTTCTGGCGAATTTTCGCGTAGGTCTTGCGGCTGATTTCCAGAGCGGCCGGGACCAGGCGCGGATCGCCGCGCATCAGCGTGATGCCGGCGGCCTGCATGGCGACATCGGTGCCGCCGCCCATGGCGATGCCGATATCGGCTGCGGCCAGGGCCGGGGCATCGTTGATGCCGTCGCCGACCATCGCCACAACACCGTCTCGCTTGAGCGCCGCCACGGTCGCCGCCTTGTCGGCGGGCAGCACTTCGGCGTGCACATCGTCGATGCCCAACTGCTCGGCCACCACCCTGGCGCTGCCGCGATTGTCGCCGGTCAGCAGGTGGCTGCTGATGTGCCTTGCATGCAACGCGGCGATGGCTGCCTGGGCCCCGGGCTTGAGGCTGTCGCCGAAGGCGAACAGGCCCAGTACTCGGGGTTGGCTGCCCCGCTCGATCAGCCATGACAGGGTGCGTCCCTCGGCTTCCCAATGCGCGGCCTGGGTCGCCAGGTCATCGGCGGGCAGGTGGCTTTCGTCGAGCAGGCGGCGGTTACCCAAGGCCAGTTCACGTTGCTCCACGGTACCTGCTATGCCGCGGCCGGTCAGGGCCTGGCTGTGTTCGGCGCTTGGTACCTGCAAGCCGCGTTCGGCGCACGCAGCGAGCACGGCCTTGGCCAGCGGATGCTCGCTACCGCGTTGCAGGGCACCAGCGAGCATCAGCAACTGATCGCTATCGCCGACCACGGCCTGGCTATGCACCACCGTCGGGCTGCCGGAGGTGAGGGTACCGGTCTTGTCGAAGACAACGCGGTTCACAGCGTGGGCCCGCTCCAGGGCCTCGGCGTCCTTGATCAGGATACCGTGGCGTGCGGCGACTCCGGTGCCAGCCATGATCGCCGCCGGGGTAGCCAGACCCAAGGCGCAGGGGCAGGCGATCACCAGCACGGCGACGGCGTTGATCAACGCAGTTTCCAGCGGCGCGCCAGCCAGCCACCAGCCGAACAGGGTGAGCAGCGCCAGCACCAGCACCGCTGGGACGAAGACCTGGCTGACGCGGTCTACCAGCTTCTGGATCGGCGCCTTGGCCGCCTGGGCATCCTCGACCAGACGAATGATGCGCGCCAGAACGGTCTCGGTACCCAAGGCCAGGGTGCGCACCAGCAGTCGACCCTCGCCGTTGATCGCACCGCCGGTGACGTTGTCCCCCGGTCGCTTGGGCACCGGCAGGCTTTCGCCGCTGATCAAGGCTTCGTCGGCATGGCTGCTGCCATCTTCGACGCTGCCATCGACCGGAAAGCGTTCACCGGGTTTCACCACGACCAGGTCGCCCAGGCGCAACTGGCTGATGGCGACTTCCTCTTCCTGACCGTCGACTACCCGCCAGGCGCGTTCAGGTCGCAGGGCCTCGAGGGCGCGGATGGCGCTGGCGGTCTGGCGTTTGGCGCGGCTCTCCAGGTATTTGCCGAGCAACACCAGGGCTATGACCACGGCAGAGGCTTCGAAGTAGAGGTGCGGTGCATGACCGACTGGCGCTCGGGCCCATTGATAGAGGCTCAGGCCATATCCGGCGCTGGTGCCCAGGGCCACCAGCAGGTCCATGTTGCCGGTGCCGGCGCGCACGGCCTTCCAGGCGGCCACATAGAACCGGGCGCCGAGGATGAACTGCACCGGCGTCGCCAGTAGCCACTGCGCCCAGGCCGGCAACATCCAGTGCACGCCGAACGGCTGCACCAGCATCGGCAGCACCAGAGGCAAGGCCAGCAGCAGGGCCGCTGCCACGGCAAGGCGCTCGCGACGCAAGCGCCGGCGGGCATCGGCCTGCTCATCCTGATGGGCGTGAGCCAGGCTGGCGCTGTAGCCGGCCTTTTCGATGGCGGCGATCAATTGGTTGTCGTCGACCCCGGCGAGCACTTCGACGTGGGCGCGCTCGCTGGCCAGATTGACCGTGGCCTGTTCGACCCCGTCGAGCTTGCCCAGGGCACGTTCGACGCGGCCTACGCAACTGGCGCAGGTCATGCCGGCGACCTGCAGTTCGACGGTGCGGCTGGGTACCTGGTAGCCGGCATCGCGGACCGCGGCGACCAGGGCGGGCAGACTGTCGGCCGGCGCCTGGACCCGTGCGCGTTCGCTGGCGAGGTTGACGCTGACCTGCTCGGCGCCGTTGACCTTGCGCAAGGCGCGTTCGACACGCCCAGCGCAACTGGCGCAGGACATGCCGGAGATGGGGAGGTCGAAAGTTGTGGATGCGGGCATGGCACAGCTCCTTTGTTCAGGCCCCCAGCTTCAACCTTGCCATGCGGTCAAGGTCAATAGCCCAGATTGGCTCGCTTGAGCTCGAAGCCCGCCGGGCTCACCGCAATGCGGTATTTGCTGATCTGCCCGGCGTGCAGGGTCAGGCGCGTGCTGCGCTGGTCCTCGACGCCTGGGGCGCAACCGGGCGCCTGGCCAGGCAGCAGGCGCAGCCGCACATCTACCGATCCGGGCGGCAGATTGAAAGACGTCGACTGTTCCTGAAACAGGCGACCGGCCAGTTGGTCGTTGAGGTAGATGCCGATTTCGCAGCTAGTGGCCACTTCCAGGCGTTCCCGGGAAATGATCAGCACGCCGTACTCCGAGTTTCCTTCGGCGTTGACCGGCGGCACGGCGGCCAGTGCACCGAGTAACCCGACAAGGCCTATTGCTGCCTTGAACATGATGAATCTCCTGCTTGCAAAAATCGTCAATGGCGCAGCTTGGCCGACCCGCGCGCGGATTTCCACCCCGACCGTTGGCCACAGAACTTGACCTTGACCTAGTGGCAAGCTTGAAACTGCGCAAAACCCTGAAGGAGGCGAGTCCATGCAAGTGTTCAATGTACAAGGCATGACCTGTGGCCATTGCGTGAAGGCTGTCACCCGCGCGCTGCAGAATCTTGATGCCCAGGCGCAGGTGGAGGTCGATCTGGCGGGCCAGCAAGTCAGGGTGCAGAGTACCCTGCCGAGCGAAACCCTGTTGGCGGCGATTCGCGAGGAGGGTTACGCGGCGACTCCGGCGTAACCGACGGGGGCTGATCCCAGCCCCTTGTCTGGCGCAAATGTTTTCATCCCGGAGGGGTCCACAGCAGGTAGAATGAGTGGTTTGCTTAGCTTGCTATGGATTATCCATGAACCTTCGAATGGTCCTGATCCTGGGCGCACTCAGTGCGTTCGGGCCTCTGGCGATCGACTTCTACCTGCCTGCCTTCCCGGCCATGGCACAGGCGTTCGCCACCGATGAACAACACGTACAGTCCACCCTGGCTGTCTATTTCCTGGGGCTTTCGATCGGCCAACTGGCCTATGGCCCGATAGCCGACCGATTTGGCCGACGTAAGCCACTGCTGTTCGGCGTGACGCTGTTCACCCTGGCATCGTTGGCCTGTGCCTATGCACCCAATCTCGACACGCTGATCATGGCTCGTTTCGTCCAGGCCCTGGGGGGATGTGCGGGTATGGTCCTGTCGCGGGCGATCGTCAGCGACAACTGTGACGCGGTGGGGTCGGCCAAGGTGTTCTCGCAGCTCATGCTGGTGATGGGGCTGGCGCCCATCCTGGCGCCGATGCTCGGTGGCGCGTTGGTCAATCTGGCCGGTTGGCAGTCGATCTTCCTTGTCTTGGGCCTGTTCAGCGCTGCAGCCCTGCTGGCGGTGAGCCTGGGCTTGCCGGAAAGCCTGCCGGCCCATGTGCCGCGCCAGCCCTTGTCGGGAGCGCTGCGCCAGTACCTGCGTTTGGCGAGTGACCGGGTGTTTCTGGGCCATGCGTTCACCGGCGGTATCGCCATGGCCGGCATGTTCGCCTACATCGCCGGTTCGCCGTTCATCTTCATCAAGCTCTATGGCGTGCCGGCCGAACACTTCGGCTGGTTGTTCGGCACTAACGCAGCCGGTTTCATCCTGGTCGCCCAGGTTAATGCGAGGTTGCTCTCCAGGCGCGGACCGGGCTGGCTGCTGGTGCGTGCGGTAGGTGTCTACCTGGCGGCTGGAGTGCTGCTGCTGGCGGTCGCGGCCTCGCGCCCGGCGCACCTGTGGATGCTGCTGGTTCCGCTGTTCGTGTGCATTTCCAGCCTGGGTTGCATCATCCCCAACGCCGCCGCCTGCGCCATGAACGGGCAGGGGGACAGAGCTGGAAGCGCTTCGGCACTGATGGGCTGTCTGCAGTTCAGTGTCGCGGCGGGTGCCGCGGCGCTGGTGGGGCTGCTGCACGATGGCAGCGCTGTGCCGATGAGCCTGGTCATCAGCCTGTGCGGTGCACTGGTGGTCAGTGTCGCGCTGCTGACCCGGCGTCTGCAGGCCAGGAGGCTTGCTGCGTAAGGACGTGGGGCGCATTCAGTCGGGTTTCGAGCGTAGCGACGAAGGCGCGTGCTTCGGCCTCGCTGCGGAAATTCACCACGTGCTCGTCGAGCCTCACCTGCCAACGGGAAGTGGGGCTCTGGTTCGAAGCACTGACGACAATTTTCATTGCGGCATACCTTCGAGAATGGGGAGCGGAGGCTGTAGTGTAGCGCTGCCCCAAACCTGTGCCATGGGCGCCGTAGATCGCCGGACTGACGGTCGTCGTTGGGCTTTGGGTCCTGCTCCAAAGGCGAAGGGCGATGTAGATCCTTCGCTTTAACCTGCCTTATTTGCGGAAGCAATGTGTCGGCCATGTCATCGCTTGTGCAAGCTGCCGCCTGTCTGGCTCATCGAGTGCTCCAGTAGAAACCTCCTGGGTGAGCCTACCCTCGGCGTTTATCCGCCGATCGCCCGCTTTTTCGCCTAACAGCCAGCCGTCCGGCGCGGCTTATACTGGCGCCTCGGTCAGCATCAGCGAGACAGGTTTCCCTCTTCAGGCGCTGCCGCTGAAGTGCGGGCAGGTTGCGTTGCCTGCATTGGCCATTGGAGACCAGCCATGATCTTTCAGGGAGAGTTCCAGCATCATGAATGCAGTGAGCAGTATCAGTCAGATTGCCGGCCTGATGGCCGATCCCAAACGCAGTGCGATGTTGTGGGCGTTGATCGATGGTACGCCACGGCCGACCGACGAGATCGCCGTCATGGCCGGCCTGAGCGCATCGTCGGCCTGCGCGCACTTGTCGCTGTTGTCGTCGGCCGGACTGCTCAGGCTGGAAGCGCGGGGGCGCAAACGTTACTTCAGGTTGGCTACGCCACAGGTGGGGGCGGCGGTGGAAGCACTGGCCAGCGTGCAATTGGGCGGTGGCGAGCGCCAGAACGGCACGGTGCAGTTACCGATGTCACTGCGCCGCGCACGGCGCTGTGGTGAACATCTGGGTGGAGAACTGGCTGCCGAGTTGTACCAGCGGCTGGTGGCGGCAGGTTGGCTCGAAGGCAATGAGCGACAACTTAGGGTCAGTGACGAAGGACGAGTCCAACTGGCGAGCATCGGTGTCTACATCGAGGCCCTGGCAGCGCGCCAGCGGGGTGGCTGCGTGATCTGCCACTGTAGCGAGTGGAGCGACCAGGGCCCGCACTTGGGGGGCAGTCTGGGGCAGGCGCTGCTCCGGCTGTTCTTGCAGTCGGGTTGGATCCGCGAGCCCGAGGGGACCCGGGCATTGCATATCTGTGCGCTTGGGGTGCAGCAGATCAATCGCATCGCCCGGGTGCAGACGTTGCAGGCGGGGTGAGCACAACGTCGGCGTCCATGCCAACGTTGCCGGTAGGTTCACACCAGGCGCGCGTCCAGGCTGTTCTGTGCCAGGCGACGGGCCTGATCCTGGGTCATGCCCAGGTGGGTGTGCAACGCATGGAAGTTCTCGGTGACGTAGCCGCCGAAGTAGGCCGGATCGTCGGAGTTGACCGTGACCTTCACGCCACGCTCGAGCATGTCGAGAATGTTGTGCTGGCTCATGTGGTCGAATACGCACAGCTTGGTGTTGGATAGCGGGCATACCGTAAGAGGGATCTGTTCCTCGATGATGCGCTGCATCAGGCGTTCGTCCTCGATGGCACGTACGCCGTGGTCGATGCGCTTGATCTTCAACAGGTCCAGGGCTTCCCAGATGTATTCGGGCGGGCCTTCCTCGCCGGCATGGGCGACGGCGACGAAGCCTTCGTCGCGGGCGCGGTCGAACACGCGCTGGAACTTGCTCGGCGGATGGCCCATTTCGGAGCTGTCCAGGCCCACGGCAATGAAGGCATCGCGGAAAGGCAGTGCCTGGTCGAGGGTCTTGTGCGCTTCGTCTTCGCTCAAGTGACGCAGGAAGCTGAGGATCAAGCCGCTGCTGATACCCAGCTGGTCGCGGCCATCCTTGAGGGCCTGGTTGATGCCATTGAGCACCACCTCGAACGGAATGCCGCGGTCAGTGTGGGTCTGCGGGTCGAAGAACGGCTCGGTGTGGATAACGTTCTGTGCCTTGCAGCGTTGCAGATAGGCCCAGGTCAGGTCGTAGAAGTCCTGTTCGGTACGCAGCACGTCAGCGCCTTGGTAGTACAGGTCGAGGAATTCCTGCAGGTTGTTGAAGGCGTAGGCGCCACGCAGGGCTTCGACGTCCGTCCAGGGCAGGGCGATCTTGTTGCGCTCGGCGAGGGCGAACAGCAGCTCGGGCTCGAGCGATCCCTCCAGGTGCAGGTGCAATTCGGCCTTGGGCAGGGCGTTCAACCAGTCATACATAAATAAAGCGATCTCGAATCAGGTACGTTTCGGCTCATTCTACAGGGCCTTGCCGGACAATGCGCCCGGTAAGGCCCCTGGAGGTTCAACCAGCGATCAGCTCAGCAGCAGCCTGGCGGTGGTCGGCGATCAGTCCGCGCACATCCAGCCCTTCGATCTGGCCGTCGATGACCCGCCACTGCCCACCGACCATGACTCGGTCGGCGCGGTCGGCGCCACACAACAGTAGCGCCGAGAGTGGGTCGTGGCTGCCAGAGAAGCGCAGTTCGTCGAGTTTGAACAGGGCCAGGTCAGCCTGCTTGCCTGGCGCCAGTTCACCGATGTCCTCGCGCCCGAGCAGGCGCGCCGAACCTCGGGTCGCCCAGCCCAGTGCACGCTCCGGGGTGATCTGTTCGGCACCGTAGCGCAGACGTTGCAGATAGAGAGCCTGGCGCGCTTCGAGGATCATGTTCGAAGCGTCATTGGATGCCGACCCATCGACGCCCAAGCCCACGGGGGCCCCTGCCGCCTCCAGCTCGGCACTTGGGCAAATGCCCGAAGCCAGGCGCATGTTCGAGCTCGGGCAATGGCAGATGCCCGTACCTGCTGCGCCCAGGCGGGCAATTTCATCGGGATTGAAATGAATGCCATGGGCGAGCCAGGTACGCGGGCCGAGCCAACCGACGCTGTCGAGGTAGTCGACGGTACGCAGGCCGAAGCGCTGCAGGCAGAACGACTCCTCGTCGAGGGTTTCGGCCAGGTGGGTATGCAGGCGTACGTCCAGTTCTTCGGCCAGGCTCGCGCTTGCACGCATGATCTCTGGAGTGACCGAGAATGGCGAGCAGGGCGCCAGGGCGATCTGGATCTGCGCGCCGTCACCACGTTCGTGATAGCTGTGGATAAGTCGCTGACTGTCGGCCAGGATCACCTCGCCTTGCTGTACCGTCTGTTGCGGCGGCAAGCCGCCGTCGGCTTCGCCCAGGCTCATCGAGCCGCGGGTGAGCATGGCGCGCATGCCCAGCTTGCGCACTGCCTCGACTTGCACGTCGATGGCATTGTCCAGACCTTGGGGAAACAGGTAATGGTGATCGGCTGCAGTCGTGCATCCCGATAGCAGCAGTTCGGCCAGGGCGACTTCACTGGCCAGTGCCAGCTTGCCGGGCGTCAGGCGCGCCCAGACTGGGTACAGGGTCTTGAGCCAGGGGAACAGCGGCTGATTGACGACAGGGGCCCAGGCACGGGTGAGGGTCTGGTAGAAGTGGTGGTGGGTATTGATCAGGCCAGGCAGGATCACATGCTCGCGGGCATCGAAGACTTGCTGACAGGGGGCGCTGGGGCTCTGGCCGCTGGCCAGGAGTTCGCTGATACGGCCATTCTCGATGACCAGGCCGCCACGGGCATCGCTGCCGTTGGCCGTGAAGATGGCAAGGGGAGATTTCAACCAGGTACGGGTCGCAGGCATGGTGCCGGCTCCTCTGAAAGTGGGTTCAGGGTTAGCCAGCTCAGTGTTGCCCTGTCTGCTGATCCAGGTCCGCCGCGAGGGGCGAGGCACTGAGTCTACTGCCTCGCCGCGCGCCTTTCAATTCACCAGGTCAGGGCTTCGCCCTTGTAGTTGATGAAGCGCAGACCACCCCGGCCAGCCTGGGCCTTGATCTGTTCGAGCATGCCGCGAGTACTGGTGGGAACGTCGATCTCGGCATTTTCTCCACCCATGTCGGTCTTGACCCAGCCGGGGTGCATGGCCAGCACGCACAGATCCGGGCGCTGCAATTCGGTGACGAAGCTGTTGATCATCGAGTTCAGAGCCGCCTTGCTCGCCTTGTACAGGCAGAGGTCACTGCCATCGGGAATGGCCACGCAACCCAGTATCGAGCTCATGAACGCGAGCACGCCGCTGCCTTCTCGTATCTGGCCAGCCAGCCGCCGGGCCACCCGGATCGGCGCCACGGCATTGGTCATGAACAGGTCGCCGATGTCCGAACGCTCGACTCGCTCCAGATCCTGGGGCAACGGGCCCATGACGCCGGCGTTGACGAACACCAGGTCGAACACTTCGCCTTGCAGGCGCCGCTGGAGGCTGTCGAGTTGGTGGGTGTTGTTCATTTCCAGTTGTTCGATGCGAACGCCCGGGACTTCGCCCAGTGCTCCGGGTTTGGCCGGGTCGCGCACGGTGGCGATGATGTTCCAGCCGTCTTCGTGCAGGCGCTCTACCAGGCCAAGACCGAGCCCGCGGGAGGCGCCGATGATGAGGGCGGTTCGTGAAGTTGCCATGGCAAACGCTCCTTGATCGGTGAGTAAAGGTGTTCAGGATAATGCACCCGAGGCGAAGGCGCTTGTTCCGCGGGTGGTCAAAAAATAACCAAGCAGCTTTGAGCCTGGCCTGGCGGGCGCCTGGCTTGTTGGCTAACGGGTTATCCACAGGCTGTTCCACAGTAAATGTGTGAAAGCGGGGTGTGCGACGAACCGCTGGTCGCCAGGCATGTGGATAACAAAGCTTGACCGATCAGGGGCTTGGCGTACTCGACAGCTATGATCAAAAAATGATCAAAGCCGTGGGAGCCTTGATATTACAGGCTTGTGTAAGAATGCCCCAAGCTTATCCACAGGCAGGCCCACAGTAGTTGTGAGCAAACGCTCAGCGGCTCTGCAAGATAATCCGCCCGCGGCTCAGGTCGGCCAGCTGCTGTTGCAGCAGGGTCAGGTGTGTCTCGCCAAAGGCGATGATCAGGTCGACACCATTGGCGGTGAACTGCTCGTCCAGCACCAGCCCGTCAACTTCCGCCAGGCGCAGCTTGAGTAACGCCAACTCGCTGAAACTGCAGCTGCAGGTGAATTCACTGCGCTGCACCAACAGGCGTTTGGGGGCCTGTTGCAGGCATTTGTTGGCACCTCCGCCATAGGCCCGTGCCAGTCCACCGGTGCCAAGCTGAATACCGCCGTACCAACGGATCACCAACACCACTACCTGGTCGCAGTCCTGCGCCTCGATGGCCGCCAGGATCGGTCGCCCGGCTGTTCCGCCCGGCTCACCGTCGTCACTGCTACGGTACTGTGCGCCGAGTTTCCAGGCCCAACAGTTGTGGGTGGCGGTCAGATCGCTGTGGCGCTCGATGAAACTCATGGCGTCGGCGGCGTTGCTGATCGGCCCGGCAAGGGTGATGAAGCGGCTCTTGCGAATTTCCTCGCGAAACTCGCAGAGGTCTAACAGGGTAGAAGGCATAGGAGGCGGTCAGACGCTCGGCTGGATGCCGCAGCCCTTGAGAATGATGTGGATGAGATTGTTGCTCGCATCTTCCATGTCCTGCTTGGTCAGGCGGCTGCGGCCGGTGACCTGGCAGATCTGGGTGGCGAAGTCGGCGTAGTGCTGGGTACTGCCCCAGAGCAGGAAGATCAGGTGCACCGGATCGACCGGGTCCATCTTGCCGGCCGCGATCCAGGCCTCGAACACTGCGGCCCGGCCACGGAACCACTCGCGGTAGTCGGCGCTGAAGTACTCGGTCAGACAACTGCCACCACTGATCACTTCCATGGCGAAGATCCGCGAGGCCTGTGGGTTACGCCTGGAGAATTCCATCTTGGTGCGGATATAGGCGCTCAGGGCCTCGCCAGGGTCGTCATCGACGCTCAGAGTATTGAACGTGCTGTCCCACAACTCGATGATGTTGCTGAGTACGGCGATGTAAAGGCCCAGCTTGTTGGTGAAGTAATAATGCAGGTTGGCTTTGGGCAGTCCCGCCTTCACCGCGATGGTGTTCATGCTGGTGCCCTTGAAACCGTGGCGGGCGAACTCGTCTTCGGCGGCCTGGATGATGGCCTGTTCGTTCTTCTGGCGGATGCGGCCGGCGGGCTTGCCCGAGGCGGAGAGGCGGTGCGCTGGGACTTCAAGGGTCATGGACGATTCCGTAGCGGCGGTAATAACGGATGTCGGACAAGATTACCTGCCTGTGCTCAGGAGACAAGCACTAGCGTCACGTACAGCTATCAGCGTGTCGCGGCCAGACTATCGAGGAAGCTCTCCAGCACCAGATTCGGTCGTCGGCCTTTGCGCGTGACCCAGCTCAGGCCCAGGTCATAGAAGCGCTGGCCGGGCTTGAGTGCGCGCAGCCGACCCTGTTGGACCCAAAAGGTGGCGTAGTGGTCGGGCAGGTAGCCGATGTAGCGGCCGGTGAGAATCAGAAACGCCATGCCTTCGCGGTCCGAGGCACTGGCCGTGCAGTTGAGCGACTGGTAGTGCGCCTGGATGTCCGCGGGTAGGCGGAAGGTCGGGGCGATCGCTTCCTGCGCATTGAGCCGGGCATCGTCCAGCTGCTGGTCATCGGCGTAGAACAGCGGATGCCCAACGGCGCAGTAGAGCAGCGAGCGCTCGCTGTACAGCGGCTGGTATTCAAGGCCCGAGAGCGGGCTGGTTTGCGGTACCACGCCCACGTGCAGGCTGCCATCGAGCACGCCCTGCTCGACCTGGCTGGGGGCGATCATGCGGATCTGGATGCGGACCTCCGGGCCACGATCCTTGAGTTCGGCCAGGGCATGGGTAATGCGCATGTGCGGCAGCGTCACCAGGTTGTCGGTCAGGCCGATGTTGAGCTCGCCGCGCAGGTGCTGGTGCAGGCCGTTGACCTCGGTGCGGAAGGTTTCCAGCGCGCTCAGCAACTGCAGAGCCGAGTGGTATACCTCGCGGCCCTCCTCGGTCAGCGAGAAGCCGGCGCGACCACGCTGGCACAAGCGCAAGCCCAGACGTTGCTCGAGGTCGTTCATCTGCTGGCTAATGGCCGAGCGGCCGATGCCCAGTACGTTCTCGGCGGCAGAGAAGCCTCCGCACTCGACGACGCTGCGGTAGATCTTCAACAACCGGATGTCGAAATCGCTGACTTGCGCGAGGGGGTCGGGGCGTCGACTCATTGTTTAGCCTGGATCGATCTGAAGGTTAGAAATGCAGGGTTTTTCAGACTTTATCCCCGTGCCAATTTAGCTGCAACAACATCCATCGTTGCTTAATCGTGTTTCGAGGAACCGCCGATGAACCAGCCCGTCACCGCCCCCATCGGGATCGCCAGCCAGCTGAAGCTGGATGCCCACTGGATGCCCTACACCGCCAACCGCAACTTCCAGCGCGACCCGCGTCTGATCGTTGCCGCCGAAGGCAATCACCTGGTCGATGACAAGGGGCGCAAGGTCTTCGATGCGCTGTCCGGGCTGTGGACCTGTGGTGCTGGCCATACTCGCAAGGAAATCACCGAGGCGGTGGCACGCCAGGTCGGTACTCTGGACTACTCTCCGGCCTTCCAGTTCGGTCACCCGCTGTCGTTCCAGTTGGCCGAAAAGATCACTGCGCTGACCCCAGGGGACCTCAATCACGTCTTCTATACCAACTCCGGCTCGGAGTGCGCCGACACCGCGCTGAAGATGGTCCGTGCCTACTGGCGCCTGAAAGGCCAGGCGACCAAGACCAAGATCATCGGTCGGGCCCGTGGCTACCACGGTGTGAACATCGCCGGCACCAGCCTGGGCGGCGTCAATGGCAACCGCAAGATGTTCGGCCAGTTGCTCGACGTCGACCACCTGCCGCACACCGTGCTGCCGGTCAACGCCTTCTCCAAGGGCCTGCCGGAAGAGGGCGGCATCGCCCTGGCCGACGAAATGCTCAAGCTCATCGAGCTGCATGACGCCTCCAACATTGCCGCAGTGATCGTTGAACCGCTGGCGGGCTCGGCCGGTGTTCTGCCGCCGCCCAAGGGCTACCTCAAGCGCCTGCGTGAGATCTGCAGCCAACACAATATCCTGCTGATCTTCGACGAAGTGATCACCGGTTTCGGCCGTATGGGCGCCATGACCGGCGCCGAGGCGTTCGGTGTGACCCCCGACCTGATGTGCATCGCCAAGCAGGTCACCAACGGTGCCATTCCCATGGGCGCGGTAATCGCCAGTAGCGAGATCTACCAGACCTTCATGAACCAGCCGACCCCGGAGTACGCTGTGGAATTCCCGCACGGCTACACCTACTCGGCGCACCCGGTGGCATGCGCTGCAGGTATCGCCGCGCTGGATCTACTGCAGAAAGAGGGTCTGGTGCAGTCGGCAGCCGAGCTGGCGCCGCACTTCGAAAAACTGTTGCACGGCGTCAAGGGCACCAAGAACGTGGTCGACATTCGTAACTACGGCCTGGCGGGTGCTATCCAGATCGCGGCCCGTGATGGTGACGCTATCGTGCGTCCATACGAAGCGGCGATGAAATTGTGGCAGGCCGGCTTCTATGTTCGCTTCGGTGGCGACACCCTGCAGTTCGGTCCGACTTTCAACACCCAGCCGCAGGAGCTGGACCGTCTGTTCGATGCGGTCGGCGAAGCGCTGAACCAGATCGCCTGATCCCCGGCCTTGTCTGGCTGGCCCGAATCAAGGGCCAGCCTTACCCTTCTTATATATGGAGTCCCCATGAGCATTGTTCAGCACCTGATTCACGGCGAACTGGTCAGCAAGGGCGAACGCACCGCCGATGTCTTCAACCCTTCCACCGGCCAGGCTGTGCGCAAGGTCGAACTGGCCAGCCGGGCCACGGTCCAGGAAGCCATCGACTCGGCCAAGGCGGCGTTCCCTGCATGGCGCAATACCCCACCGGCCAAGCGTGCCCAGGTGATGTTCCGCTTCAAGCAATTGCTCGAGCAGAACGAAGCGCGTATTTCGCAGATGATCAGCGAAGAGCATGGCAAGACCCTGGAAGATGCTGCTGGCGAGTTGAAGCGCGGTATCGAGAACGTCGAATTCGCTTGCGCTGCGCCCGAAGTCCTCAAGGGCGAGTACAGCCGTAACGTCGGCCCGAACATCGATGCCTGGTCCGACTTCCAGCCGCTGGGCGTGGTGGCGGGTATCACTCCGTTCAACTTCCCGGCCATGGTTCCGCTGTGGATGTACCCGCTGGCCATTGCCTGTGGCAACGCGTTCATCCTCAAGCCTTCCGAGCGTGACCCGAGCTCGACCCTGTTCATCGCCCAGCTGTTGCTGGAGGCCGGGCTGCCCAAGGGCATCCTCAACGTCGTGCACGGTGACAAGGAAGCGGTGGATGCGCTGATCGAGGCGCCGGAGGTCAAGGCCTTGAGCTTCGTCGGCTCGACCCCTATCGCCGAGTACATCTACGCCGAAGGCACCAAGCGCGGCAAGCGTGTGCAGGCCCTTGGCGGTGCCAAGAACCACGCGGTGCTGATGCCCGATGCCGATCTGGACAATGCAGTCAGTGCCCTGATGGGGGCCGCCTATGGTTCGTGTGGTGAGCGTTGCATGGCGATTTCGGTCGCGGTGTGCGTGGGTGACCAGGTTGCCGATGCGTTGATCGCCAAGTTGGAGCCGCAGATCAAGGCCCTGAAGATCGGCGCTGGCACCTCCTGTGGCCTGGACATGGGGCCATTGGTGACTGCCGCCGCCCGTGACAAGGTCGTGGGCTATATCGATGACGGTCTGGCCGCCGGTGCCAAGCTGGTGGTGGATGGCCGAGGGTACCGAGTCCCCGGCAATGAAGATGGTTACTTCGTAGGCGGCACGCTGTTCGACAACGTGACGCCGGAAATGCGCATCTATAAGGAAGAAATCTTCGGGCCGGTACTGTGCGTGGTGCGGGTGAATAGCCTGGAGCAAGCCATGCAGCTGATCAACGATCACGAGTATGGCAACGGTACATGCATCTTCACCCGTGATGGTGAGGCAGCGCGCCTGTTCTGTGATGAGATCGAAGTGGGCATGGTGGGTGTCAACGTGCCGCTGCCGGTGCCGGTGGCCTACCACAGCTTCGGTGGCTGGAAGCGTTCGCTGTTCGGTGACCTGCATGCTTACGGCCCGGATGGTGTGCGGTTCTATACGCGCCGCAAGGCGATCACCCAGCGTTGGCCGCAACGGGCCAGCCATGAAGCTTCGCAGTTCGCGTTCCCTAGCCTTTAAGCAAGGAGGGAAGAGGCGGGGAGGCCGACAGGCCTCCCCGCTTTGCTTTTTGGGGTTTTGGCTAAATATCTGATTTTCTTGAAAATAGGTGTTGACGCCGTTTCGAATCCCCTTATAATGCGCACCACTTCCAACGCAGTCGGAACGAAAAACTCCTT